>JAPOOT010000074.1 GCA_026713285.1 Gemmatimonadota bacterium
CTTTGCCCGCATGACCATGGGATCGCCGCCCGTGAAAAGCACGTCGGTGACCTGGGGGTTGTCTTCAAGGTACCTGATGAGACTTTCCACCTCGCGGCTGGCGAACTTCAGTTCATCGATCCCCACGAACTGGGGCCAGCGGAAGCAGAAGGTGCAGTAGGCGTGGCAGGTCTGACCCTGGGAGGGGAAGAACAGGACCGTCTCCCGGTACTTGTGCTGCATGCCATCCAGTCTCTCGTTGTCCTCCCTGGGGACATTGTGCTCGAGCTGGCCTGCGGGCTGTGGGTTCAGATCCCATCGGATCCGGTTCACGGTTCGCGCCATTTCCGCTTCGCCCGCCTGCTTTTTCACCAATGCAGCCACCGCGTCGAAGTGGTCCGGCGACAGCATCTCCCGCTGCGGAAAAGTGAGCTGGAACATGGGGTCGTCGGGGATGTTCTCCCATTGGATCAGATTCTCCACCACGTGGGAATTGGTCCGGAACGGCAAAACCTGCGCCACGACTTCCATTTCGAATTTCAGCTCGTCCGGGAGATGCGCGATCTGAGGGATTTTCCTGTAGTTCCTGAGATCGTATATCCGGAATTTAGGGATGCTCCTATTGATTCTGCCAAACATTGTACCTTCCTTACTGATTTCGGAGAGCGGGCACTGCAGATCCTGCGCACGGAGAGCGGAGAATCTAACGCGCTCTGCACGCTTCTCGCAACTCGACTCGCTATCGTGTAGCGACGGGCCGCGGCGAGGATCAATAGATGCACGAATCGCGCGGGGCAGGAGAATGGTTGCTACAGGATCGGATTCCCGCGTGGCTTCGGGCGGGGAATTCCGTATATCCACGAATTGCCATCGCCCCGGGCGGTACGAACAAGATGACCGTCCGGGCCATAATGGAGGAGAAAACCGTTCCGCGAGGATTACCGGAGACGCTCAACGAGCGCGAATCCTGAAGGAGACGTCTTCACCGCGTATATGCCCGCTGTCGCCGGTTATGTAGGAGAAAAATTTCGGCGGGGGCAACAACCGCGATAGAGCAGTCTACGCAGACACTGCCTCGCGCCGCGGGAGGACGATGCGTCAGTCAATTGAAACCTCCTTTGGGTGAGGGCGTGTTCATAGGAAGATCAATACGGTAACAAGATAACCGTTGGCGCGCTGCGCTTCAAGTCATTTCGACCGATGGTGGTAAGCCTGGGCTGTGCGTGTATGTGTTCGTCTGGAGAACCGGACTAACCGATCGCCTCGAACCAGTCCGTACCGAAGAACCGCTCGGCCGCCGCGATACGGTCCTCGCTTCCGAGATCCGCCCACCTGGCTTCTTCGGCCCGATACGCCTGAATCGGCCCGCCGCCACCCGCGAGGTCCAGGAAGAAGTCGATGATTGAAAAGGGACCGGGATCGGCCATCTTTCTCAACACGGCCGGGGACATGACGTAGACGCCCATGAAGGGCAGAGGGGTGACGGGCCCCTCCATCGGCCGGACCGTGCGCGTCTCTCCCGTAACATCCGAACGCCAGCCGCCCAGCCGTCCCGCCCTATCGAACAGGAGGTGACGCGAACTCTTTCTTCTCTTCACGGCCAGGGTGACCAGGGCCCC
>JAPOOT010000355.1 GCA_026713285.1 Gemmatimonadota bacterium
CCCCGATCACGATATTGGCGCCGATCAACGCCATTCCGTCTTCGGCCGCGATCCTGCCGGCCAGGCTGCCGGTCTCCTGGGCCGCCGCCGGCCAAACGCTGAACAGCAAGAGCAGCATCACGCTCGTAGTGCGCATAATGAAAACCTCCCTACGAAATCAGGTGATAATTGGAGGGCACGGGTACAGGCCCTATAACGAGACATCACGTCAAGAAAACGTATCGTGCGATAAAGACAAGCGCCAGGACGTCGACGAGCGGATGTACTTCCCCGCCCCTGCCGCTCAGTCTTTTGATAACCGGATAGGCGACGAAACCGACGGCCAGGCCGTCGGCGATACTGAACGTCAACGGAATAGAAATCAACGTAAGAAAAACGGGTACCGCTTCCGACGCGTCGCTCCAGTTCACCCGCGCCGCCGAAGCCATCATCAATACGCCTGTAACGATCAGCGCGGGCGCGGTGGCAAATACAGGTATCGATTCGACCAGTGGGGTCAGGAACAACGTGCCGAGGAACAGCAAGGCGACCACCAAGCTGGCGAATCCAGTCCGCGCCCCGGAAGAAATGCCGGTGGCGCTTTCTATATATGTGGTCACGGTCGCTGAGCCCATCACACTGCCGAAAACCGTTCCGACGGAGTCTGCGAGCAGCGCGCGGTTGGCCCGGGGAAGCCGGCCCTGCCGGTCCAGAAAACCCGATCGTTCCGAGAGACCGACCAGTGTCCCCATGGTATCGAACAGGTCCACGAACAGGAAGGCGAACACGAGGTGCAGAATCGCCGAGTCCAGGGTAAGCGGCAGGTTGACGACCGCCTCGCCGAACAGGGTCGACGGCCAGGTGGGCATGCTCGCTACGCCCGCCGGCCACGGCGTCACGCCGAATACCATGGCCAGGAAGGCGATACCGGCCACACCCAGCAGGATCGAACCGCGCATTCCCCGTGCCAGCATTACGCCCATGGCCAGCATGCCCGCGAGGGTCAGACCAACCGGCCAGGACCTGACGTCGCCCAGGCTGACCAGCGTCGCCGGATCATCCACGATGACGCCGGCGTTCTTAAGCCCGATGAACGCGATGAACAGTCCGATACCGGCCGCGGTCGCACGCTTCAGCGGTTCCGGGACCGCCGTGATGATCGCTTCCCGCACCCGGAGAAACGTGAGCAGAAGAAACAGAATACCCGATGCGAGTACCACGGCGAGGGCGATACGCCAGTCCACGCCCATGCCCAGCACGATGGTATAGGTGAAGAATGCGTTGAGCCCCATGCCGGGCGCAAGGGCAAAGGGATAGTTCGCAAGCAGCGCCATCAGCAACGTGCCGAACGCGGCGGACACGCACGTGGCGAACAACAGTTCCCCGAACAACGACTGGCCCATCGCTTCCGACAGGATGCCGGGGTTTACGGCGACGATGTAGGCCATCGTCATGAAGGTGGTCAGACCGCCGGTAACTTCGGTCCGCCAGTTCGTATTGCGCTCTTCGAACCTGAAAAAGGACGCGATGAGGTTCATGGCCCACTACTTCGGTTTGAGGACTGACCGCCGGACCGGACTTTCCCGGACTGCCCGGACTGACCGGACTGCCCGTTCAGCAAGCCGCCGTTGTAAGCGGACAGGCGCGCGCGGGGCTGGACGGAAAGCGAAAGCCCGTCCCGTTGCCCCTGACGGAACCGGTAGGCTCCGGCCGCCGCGATCATGGCCCCGTTGTCCGTGCAGAGAATGGGCGGGGGATAGACCACCTTGAACCCCAGTTCGGCGCCCCTTTCGGTCATCCGCTCGCGCAGACGGCCGTTGCACGCCACGCCGCCCGTAATCAGTACAGCGTCCACCCCGACGGACGCGGCGGCGGCCATGGACTTGTCGACCAGCACGTCCACGACGGCTTCCTGGAAGGCCGCGGCGATATGGGCCAGGTCGCGGTCGATCTCCGCTTCCGACTGTTTTGAAAGATACATCCGTATGGCGTTCTTGAGGCCGCTGAAACTGAACTCGAACCCCTCCGGATCCAGGTAGGTCCGGGGAAAGTCCAGGAAACCGGGATCGCCGTCGCGGGACAGCCGGTCGATGACGGGACCGCCGGGGTACCCGACCCGCATCAGCCTGGCTACCTTGTCGAAAGCCTCGCCGGCTGCGTCATCGCGGGTATTTCCCAGGATATGGTACGTGCCCCACCGCTCGACGTGCACCAGTTGCGTGTGTCCGCCGGATACGACTAGCGCGATGAACGGAGGGTCGAGTTCCCCGTCCGCCAGGCGCCCCGCGAACAGGTGGCCTTCGATATGATTCACGCCGACCAGGGGCTTGTCCATGGCCAGCGCGATGGACTTGACCGTGGTAAGCCCGATCAGAAGACAGCCCGCGAGTCCCGGCCCATAGGTCACGGCGAGGGCGTCCAGGCCGTCCGGTTCGCAGGAAGCCTGATGCAGGGCCGATTCGATCGCAGGCAGGAGAAGGGACAGGTGGGCCCGGGAGGCCAGTTCCGGTACGACGCCTCCGTATTCATGATGTATGCCCTGCGATGAGATTACGTTGGAAAGGACGGTCGTTTCATCGCGCACGACTGCGGCCGCTGTTTCGTCACAGGAGGTATCGATTCCGAGGATGAGCATCGCGCCTCAATCGGCTCACTTGTGAGACTGCGCCATGGGTCTTCCGTAACTGATATCGCCGTTGTCGATGCGGATGTTGAATCCGCAATCGGGATTGGTGCAAGCCCAGGCCTTGTATTCGATCGTCGCGCCGTCGCGGCCGTAGTCGGAAAGCGGAATCAACACGCCCACATTGCATTTCTGGCACGACGGAAAAGTCAAGTCCGTCACCAACGAACCTCCCCTCCCGGGGTTTGCCAGGTACTCCCGAACCCACGAAATATGATGCAGCGTAAATGGTTTCCGAATTATGAAGACACGAGCGCGGCGTTGTCAATGATAATACGGCTTCGAAGTATACAATTCGTAATCGGGCCATGGCATACCGGTCCGCGGTTCAGCGTCTGACCAGGTTCCGAAGGACGAACCACACGTTCTCCTTGCGTTCCCTGAGCCTACGATAGAAGTAGGGCATCCACTCCGTTCCGAAGGGCACGTAGATACGCATGCGAAAGCCCCTTGCGCGCATCTCCTTCTGGAATCCGGGACGCAGGCCGTACAGCATCTGAAACTCGAACCGGTCCCGCGGGACCTCCAGCCGTTCGGCGTACCGGGTCACGCCTTCGATCAGATAGTCGTCATGGGTCGCGAAGGCTGGAAAGCGGCCGTCCCTGAGCAGTTGTTCCGCAATGGACAGAAAGGCGCCGCGGATGTTGGGCATGCGCTGCAGGGCCAGTTCGGAGGATTCACGGTAGGATCCCTTGCACAGCCTCACGCGGGCGCCGATCTTGTTCAGCACGAAGATGTCGTGGGGACTGCGCAGCAGCATGGCCTGGATCACCACGCCGGCATTCCTGTAGCGGTCGTACAGGGTGTAGAAGATGTCGAGAGTCCGCTGCGTATGGGGCGAACCTTCCATGTCCAGCCGGATGAAGATGTCCCGCTCCTTCGCGGCCTCCAGAATGCGGCTCAGGTTATCCGCGCAGTACGCCTCGTCGATGTCCAGACCCAGGTGGGTAAGTTTGACGGAGATATTGGCCTGGAGCGCATCCTCCCGGATCAGATCCAGCATCACGAGATACTGCCTTACTGCGTCTTCCGCCTTTTCCCTTTCCCGGGTGCCTTCGCCGAGCATGTTCAACGTCGCGTCGAGCCCCGCGTCGTTCAATGACCGGACGACGTCGACCGCGGCCTCGAGGGATTCCCCCGAGACGAATCTTCTTGCCAGGAAGAACAGGCGGCTCATCTCGGCTCCGGTACTTCGTGGGGAAGATCGGTCACGCCACGAAGGGATTGCGCCCGAATCCAGGGCGGCGTTCGTAGGTCCAACTGACCCGGCTCTCGTCCTCGTTGGACATGCGCCAGTCCATCAGTCTCACGCGAAGGTCCTCGACCGCCCCCGCATAACGGGGATCGCCGGCGACGTTCCGAAGTTCTCCGGGATCCGTCGCCATGTCGAAGAGCACGTCGGGCATGCCGTTGAAATGCCAGTACTTGAACCGGTCGTCCCGCAACATCCATCCCCTGCATTTCTCCGGCGGGATGCCGAGTTTCTTCGGCGTCCAGTAGAACCGGAAGTCCCAGTCGGCGAAGACTTCTCTGCGCCAGCCTGCCGGCCGGTCGCCCCGCAGGAGGGGAACGAGCGAACGACCCTGCAGGACGGGCGGCGTCTCCAGACCGCACGCGTCCAGGCAGGTCGGCAGGACGTCGAGGGATTCGACGAATTCGTCCATCATCCTCCCGCGCGTACCGTCGGCACAAGGCCGGGGGTCTCGGACAATGAAGGGTACGTTGTAGGCCTCGTCGTAGAAGAGTTCCTTTTCGAACATCCAGTGGTCGCCCACGTATTCGCCGTGATCCGAGGTAAAGACGATCAGGGTGTTCTCCCAGAGCCCACGGTCCTTCATGAAGTGGAACAGCCTGCCCAGGTGGTCGTCGATCTCCGTAATCAACCCGTAGTAGGTCGCCCTTCTCTGGCGCCACACGTCCTCGTCGTCGTAGGCGACGCCGCCGCGTTCGATTCGGAATGGGACGTGGAAGGGATGGGGACGCTTCAGTTCCTCCGGCGACCGGTTCGGTGCGGGGGAATCGGCGGGATCGTAGAGCTCGTTGTACGGATAGGGCGCCACGATGGGCAGGTGGGGCTTGAAGTAGGAGAGGTGCAGAAACCAGGGCGAGTCCCCGGCCACGTCCATGAAGGCCATGGCCCGGTCCGTCATGAACGCGGTATCGCTGTCTTCCCGCCTGAACCGCGTGGGGTAGGCGGAATGGTCCTGGTCGGCATCCGCGGGCACGTCCACCCGGAACGGATCGCCGGCGACCTCCTCGGCGTATCCCCGGCTTCTGAGATGGGCCAGCCAACCTTCGCCCCGGCCATCGTTCAACTCCCAGGGTTCCAGGCCGGCAAGGGCCGTCCGGCGGATCCCCTGTTCAGGCTGCGACGAGGGATCGACCAACGGATCGGGCGTGTAGTGCGTCTTGCCGCACAGGGCCGCGCGGTAGCCCGCGTCGCCGAAGTAATGGCCCATGGTCTTCTCGTCCGCGGGCAGGGGCACTTCGTTCCACGGCGACCGGTTGGCGTGGGGATACCGGCCCGTGTAGAAGCACATGCGGCTGGGACCGCATACGGCCGATTGCACATAGGCCCGGCGGAAGAGGACGCCGTCGGACGCGAGCCCGTCGAGGTGGGGCGTTCGGACCACGGGGTGGCCGACGCGGGACATGCAGTCCGCCCGCATCTGGTCGGTCATGATGAAGAGTACGTTCGGTCGGCCACCGGGCATGTGGGATCTCCACGTACTGCGGGGTGCAGGGTACTGCACGGGTTGCGGGCGCGCGGACGCCGCGCCTGGCGGAACGGGTCGTGCGGAATACCGTATCGCGATCGTCACTGCGCGATAGGCGGGACCGGTACCACCTGTCCTGTAATATGCAGTCGTGATTCCGTCAGGCAAATGCAT
This sequence comes from Gemmatimonadota bacterium, assembly GCA_026713285.1. Taxonomy (GTDB): domain Bacteria; phylum JAAXHH01; class JAAXHH01; order JAAXHH01; family JAAXHH01; genus JAAXHH01. The sequence continues at coordinate 5,554 of JAPOOT010000355.1, forward strand.
ATTCCGCACCGTACCGCACCGTATGTCCGTCGCCGGCCGGGTAGAAAGGACAAGTGCATCCGTTCCGGGGAAAACCGGAAGGGTTATGTGAATAAGAAGGCCCGCCGGAGTGTATGCAGTACGTCTCGGCGCCGGCATCGCATCGTGAGAACGCGCAGGTCGAAAAAACGCAACCTTTTCGACCGTTCCCTTGTCATAGTTGCAGCGCGGGATTCAATGGTCGGCAAAGACTCGAAACTGGCTGGAGGCAATACATTGTTTCTGAACAACCTGCAACGGTGGATGACGATCCTGATCACCCTGGCCATCGTGGGGCCGGTGGAATCCGAAGCAAATCAACCGGCGCCGGAAAGACGGGTGTACAACACGCGGCATATCGCGTCCCTGCCTCCCGATATCGATGGCAGGGGAGACGATCAAGCCTGGGACGACGTCAAATGGTCCGGCGGATTTACCCAGCTTGATCCCGATGACGGCGCTGAACCCACGCAGCAGACGGCTTTCAAAATCCTCTTCGACGATCACAACCTCTACGTGCTGATCCGTGCCTTCGATACCGAACCGGACCGGATCACCAGCCGCGTCACCAGGCGGGACGACTGGGACAACGACTGGGTGGAGATCCATTTCGACAGCTATCACGACAAGCGCACGGCCTTTTCCTTTACGCTGACCGCCTCCGGAGGCCGGGGCGACGAAGCCATATCGAACGACGGCGACGACTGGGACGCGAGCTGGGATCCCGTATGGTACGGCGCGTCCACCATCGACGAAGAGGGATGGCTCGCCGAGATGCGCATACCCCTGAGCCAGTTGAGGTTCTCCGGCGAGGAGGGACAGGTATGGGGCCTCCAGGTCCAGAGAAGGCTCTACCGCAGCGAGGAGCGTTCGGGCTGGCAGCACATCCACCGGAATTCGCCGGGCTGGGTCAGCCTTTTCGGTGAACTGCGCGGACTGGAAGGCATCGAGTCTTCCCACCGGATTGAGATACTGCCCTATGTGGTGGGTGACCTCAACCGGTTCCAGGCCGAGGCGCGAAATCCCTTCCGCGACGGCCAGAGCGCCGACGGGCGCATCGGACTGGACGGCAAGATCGGGCTGGCCGGCAACCTGACCATGGATCTGGCCGTGAACCCTGACTTCGGCCAGGTTGAGGCGGACCCTTCGAGGGTCAACCTGTCGGCCTTCGAGTTGTTTTTCGAAGAACGCCGGCCGCTTTTCGTTGAAGGGAAGAACATCACCGAGTTCGGCGTCGGCGGCGGCGGCCCTTTCCGGAACGACCAGTTGTTCTACTCTCGGCGTATCGGCCGGTCCCCCCAGCGACATCCTGATCTCTCGGACGGCCAGTCCATGGACATGCCCCGGAATACGCCCATACTCGCCGCCGCGAAGATCACCGGCAAGACGCCGGGCGGCCTGTCCATCGGCATCGTGGAAGCGGTTACCGGGGAAGCCGCCGCCCGGATCGACACGGAGGGCGCGCGGAGCGAGGAGTCCGTGGAACCGCTGACCAACTACCTGGTCGCGCGCTTTCAGCAGGACTTCAACGACGGGGAGACGGCGCTGGGCACAATGCTCACGGCGACCAACCGGAACAACAACAAGGCCCACTTCGATTTCCTCAACCGGGCGGCCTACACGGGCGGGATCGATTTCCGCCACCAGTGGAGCGACCGGACCTACTGGCTCAACGCGAGCATGTCGTTCAGCCACATCCGGGGCGAACCGGAAGCGCTTATCCGCGCGCAGCGCAATTCGGCGCGGTACTACCAGCGTCCCGACGCCTCCTACGTGGCGCTGGATTCCACGCTTACCGCCATGAGCGGCCATGGCGGGAGCTTCGGCATAGGCCGTTCGGGAAACAGCCCGTGGAACATGGGGATATCCGGAACCTGGCGCTCGCCGGGTCTCGAGCTTAACGACGTGGGCTTCCTGCGCCAGGCCGACGTCTTCATGCAGACCAGTTGGTTCGGTTACCGGTCGGAAAAACCGAATCGGATCTTCCGCCAGTTCAACGTATTCATGAACCAGTGGCAGGGGTTCAACTTCGGCAGGGAACGTAAATTCCTGGGCGGCAACATCAACGGGGGCGGCCAGTTCAGCAATTACTGGTGGGTGTGGATGAACATGAACTCGGAGTTCGAGGGTTTGTCCACCACCGCCCTGCGCGGCGGCCCGTCCCTGAAGACACCGGGATACGTGGAGTTCAACCTCGATGTCGACACCGATGGACGCAAGCCCGTCAGCTTCGGCATTGGCGGCGGCTACAACCGGCGCCGCGATGACGCGGGACGCTCGAGTTGGACGTATCTATCCATGCGGTACCGGCCGAGCAACGCCATGAACATCCGCATCAATCCGTTTTTCGATACCAACTGGAACGAGTTGCAGTACGTGTCCAACGAATCGTTCCGGGATGACAGTCGCTACCTGCTGGGCCGCGTCGACCAGAAGACCCTGGGGATCGGGATCCGGCTCAACTACAGCATCACCAACAACATGTCCATCCAGTACTACGGCCAGCCTTTCGTATCGGCCGGCCGCTACACCCGGTTCAAGCGTATCACGGACACGCGGTCCTCCCGATTCAACGACCGGTTCGACGTGTTTTCGAACGACCAGCTGGCATACGACGATTCGGACGAGGTTTATCGCGTGGACGAAAACCAGGACGGGCAGACGGACTACTCCTTCGACGATCCCGATTTCAATTTCCGCCAGTTCCGTTCCAACCTGGTCTTGCGGTGGGAGTATACGCCGGGCTCGACCCTGTTTCTCGTGTGGCAGCAGCAGCGAAGCCGCCCGGGCGGCACGGGCGGGTTTTCGGCCGGGCGGGATCTGAACGACCTGTTCGACACCTATCCCTCGAACATCTTCCTGCTGAAATTCAACTACTGGTTTTCACTCTAGGCCGGCCGCAGCTTGTTGACCATCTCCAACATGGCCGTCATGTACCCGATGGCGTAGGCGCGCCCCCGATGATTCCAGTCGGTATCATCCACGAAGTCCGGGACGTGGTCGGTGATCATAAACCCGGTGAAACCGACCTCTTTCAGGGTTTTCATGACCTCGTAGGGGTCGACGTTGCCCTCGTTGATGAAGCACTCGTTGAAACAGGGGACGTTCCCCTGCACGTCGCGGAAATGGACGTAGATAATCCTGCCCTGGCCGCCGAAGTGCCGCACGGACTTTAACACATAGTCATGGCCGCCCATCTCCGACCAGCAGCCCATGCAGAAATCGAGGCCGTGGTACGGGCTGTCGAAGGTGTCCATGGCCCGCCTGAACCCCTCGAAGCTGCTGAATATCCGGGCTACGCCGCCCAGCATGGGTACGGGCGGGTCGTCCGGATGCACGGCGAGCTTGACGTTACTTTCCTCGGCAACCGGCAGGATCCTGGACATGTAGTATACGTAGTTCTCCCACATCTCATCGGCCGTGAAAACGCGGCCATGGGTGAGTTCCGCGTCCCTATGCGCCTCGAAATCGAAGCGCGTGGCCGTTGCCCCGCCGCGGAGTACGGCGGGATCCGGGGTGCGCCACACGGCGCTGGGCATCCAGTGGTACCCCAGGATGGGAATGCCCGCCCGGCCCATGTTCCGGATGGTGTACTTCATGTTCTCGATCTGGCCGTCGCGGCCCGGCAAGCCCAGCATGGCTCGGTCGTAGAATGAAACCGGCACGTTCTCCAGGGCCATGAGCCGCAACTCGGCGTCATCCGCCCGCCGTTTCAGATCGACCAGGTCCGCCAGTTCCCAGCGCTCATCGCCGGGCAGTTTCGGCGTATTCATGAGGAAATCGTCGGCGCCAAGTTGCTTGATGTAGGCCAGTTTCTCGTCGGTAAGCACGTTGAACTGCCCGAGACCGATGCGCATCTCCAGGATCATGTCAGTCCTTTCCTTCCTTGGGATCGGCCCGGTGCGCGGAACGGCCGGGATCCTCCGGGTTTGAAGCAGCTTCCGATTGATCCGGAGAATCACCCCGTTCCGGTTTCCGGGACAGTTTCACGCCCTTGAGCGCCTTGGGGGCCAGGCGGATGCCCTTGGCCCGGTTCCCCCTGACCGGAAAGATGGCCAGGTCGAAGACTTCCTCGAAAACCCGCATGCGGGGCGTGGGCTTGAAGGTAACCGTCGCCGTGACGTCCTCGTCGATGGTCAGGTGCAGGATCCGGCAGCCATCGGGAACCAGTTCGTACCCCCGGTTCAGAATGAACTTTTCCAGCTTGCACCGTTTGACATAGGGATGGCCTTTCCTGTCCCGGTAGATCATCGTGAACACGCGCACGGGATCGACGAACCCGCAGTACAGCATGCCCTTGTCCACGAAGAGCCGTTCGATCTCGTCGTGGAGGGCGTAGGCGCCCGTCTTGCGGATCACGAGCACGCGGTCGTACGGCGATACGTCGAAGAGGGTGTCGCCGGTATTCAGACCGTAACCGAGGTACCCGGTATTGCGGTCGTACTTGAGCGCCAGATTCCGTTGCGCCGCCTCCCGGGCGTCGACCCGCTTGAAGGAGGCGAGGGTCGTTCGGCGCGGAAAGGCCTCCCTGTACCGCTCGATGAGCCCTTCGAGCAGCGTGACCGCATAGGCCGAGAGATGGCCCAGGTGATCCCGGATCTCGCGCAGGCGGTTCCTTATGCCCTTCATCTCGTCATTGGCGCGGTTTATGTCGTACAGGGAAATCCGGCGGATCGGTACCTTGAGCAACGTATCGATATCCTCGGAGGTCAGGTCCTTCACTTTGGACTCGAAGGGTTCGAATCCCGCCCGGATCGCATCGTGGATCTTGTCCTGTACCCGGATTTCCTCGATGCGCTTGTAGATCCGCTCCTTGATGAAGAGCTGTTCCAGTGTCTTCGCGCGCAGCTTAGCGTGCAACTGCTTGCGCTCGATTTTAAGCTCAGCCTCGAGAATCTCCAGGAGCCTGCGGGTATTGTGCTTCAGGACGTCGGTAACGGGCAGTATGCAGGGGTGGCCTTCCCGGATGAGCAGCACGTTGGTGGATATGGACGACTCGCAGTCGGTGAAGGCGTAGAGGGCATCCACCGTTTCCTCGGAGTGCACGCCCCGCGCCAGCCGGATTTCGATTTCAACCTCGTCCGCCGTGAAGTCGGAGATGCCGGCGATCTTGAGCTTTTCCTTCTTCGCGGCCGCCTCGATGGAAGCGATCAGACTCTCGGTGGTCGAACCGAAGGGCAACTGGCGGATGACGATACGCTTGGGATCCCGCACGTCCAGGCTGGCACGGACCATCACCTTCCCGTTGCCGTCGTTGTATTCCGAGGCGTCTACCAGGCCCCCCGTGGGAAAATCGGGCAGGACCTCGAAAGGTTCGTCCCCGAGGCAGGCGATCTGGGCCTGCATGAGCTCGATGAGGTTGTGGGGCAGGATCCGGGTCGCCATGCTCGAGGCGATGCCTTCGGCGCCCAGGGCAAGGAGCACGGGAATCTTCGCCGGGAAGGCCACCGGCTCCCGGTTGCGCCCGTCATAGGAATCCACGTATTCGGTGATTTCCGGGTCGTACAGCACCTCCTTGGCCAGCGGCGTCAGGCGGCATTCGATGTACCGGGCGGCAGAGGCGGGGTCGCCGGTCAGGATCGACCCGAAGTTACCCTGCTTATCGATGAACATGTCCTTGTTGGACAGGTTGACCAGCGACCCGAAGATCGACTGGTCCCCGTGGGGATGGTACCGCATGGTCTGGCCCACCACGTTGGCGACCTTGTGGTACTTCCCGTCGTCCATCTCGAAGAGGGTATGGAGTATGCGGCGCTGCACCGGCTTGAGGCCGTCGTCGATCTCCGGTATCGCGCGGTCCTTGATGAAATAGGAGGCGTACTTCAGATAGTAGTCGTCGAAGAGGGTATCGGCGTAGGCCATGGGGGTCCTATACTTCGTCCAGCAGGTTTTCCACGATGTAATCCCTGCGCTCGGGTGTGTTCTTGCCCATGTAGAAGGTGAGGGTGTCCGGTATGCTGTGTATGGAACGGACGTTGACCTTCACGAGCCGGATGTCGGAACCGATGAACTGGCCGAACTCTCCCGGCGAGATCTCGCCCAGGCCCTTGAACCGGGTCACCTCGGCGCCCCGGATACGGTCTAAGGCGGCGTTGCGTTCCTTCTCGCTGTAGCAGTAAACGGTTTCCTTCGTGTTGCGCACCCGGAAGAGCGGCGTTTCCAGAATGTGGACGTGGCCGGCGAGCACCAGATCCTCGAAGTAGCTCAGGAAGAAGGTCATCAGGAGGTTTCGTATGTGGTAGCCGTCGTAGTCGGCGTCCGTCGCGATGATTACCTTGTTGAAACGCAGGTTGGACATCCCGTCCTCGATGCCGAGGGCCATCATGAGGTTGTACAGTTCTTCGTTCTTGTAGATGGCCGCCCGGGTGCGGGAGAAAACGTTCAGCGGCACGCCCTTCAGCCCGAAAATCGCCTGGGTCAGCGGGTCCCGCGCCGAGACCATCGACCCGGCTGCCGACGGCCCTTCGGTGATGAAGATGGAGGAATCCTCGCCGTGTTTGGCGTGGCCGTAGTGGTACTTGCAGTCCTTGAAGTTGGGGATCTTGATGGCGATGCGCCGGGCCGCCTCCCGGGCTTCCTTCTTGACCGCGTTCAGTTCTTTCCGGAGGCGTTCGTTCTGGGTAATCTTGTCCTGGATCTTCTGGGCGGACTCCTGGTTTTTATGGAGGAAGTCCACCACGGCGCTGCGGATTTCCGAAACCAGCCAGCCCCTGATCTCCGTATTGCCCAGCTTGTTCTTGGTCTGGGACTCGAAAATCGGTTCCTTGAGCTTGATGGCGATGGCCCCCGCGATGGACTCCCGCACATCCACTCCCCCGTAGCTTTTCTTGAAATACTCGTTGACGCCCTTGAGTATGCCTTCGCGGAATGCGCTCTGATGGGACCCGCCGTCCGCGGTGTACTGGCCGTTCACGAAGGAGAAGAGCGTCTCGCCGTAGTTGGTGGTGTGGGTGAAGGAGAACTCGATGTACTGGCTCTTGTGGTAGGAGGGTTCATAGAGGACGTTGTCCCCTACCTCGGCCTTCAGGAAATCCAGCAGCCCGTACCGGGATACGAAACGCTTATTGTTGTAGATCATGCGGAGGCCGCTGTTCAGGCAGGCGTAGTTCCACATGCGGCGTTCGACATAGTCCGTCTGGTAAGCGTATTCCCCGAAGATCTCCTCGTCGGGCAGGAATTCCACGTAGGTGCCGTCCGGTTCGTCCGCATCGCCCTCGTTCTGGCCGAGCAGCCGTCCCCGCTCGTAGACCGCCTCCGCGAAGCGGCCGTCACGATAGGCCACGACCCGGAAATCGACGGAAAGGGCGTTGACCGCCTTGGCGCCCACGCCGTTCAGCCCCACGCTGAACTGGAATACCTCGTCGTTGTACTTGGCCCCCGTGTTGATGATCGAGGTGCATTCCACGACCTTGCCCAGGGGGATTCCGCGGCCGAAGTCGCGGACGCGGACGCGGTTGTCTTCGATGTTCACGTCGATCTTCCGCCCGTGTCCCATGATGAACTCGTCCACGGCGTTGTCGATCACTTCCTTCAGGAGCACGTAGATGCCGTCCTCCGGGTCGCTGCCGCTGCCGAGCCGGCCGATGTACATGCCGGTCCGCAGCCTGATGTGTTCCAGGGACGAAAGGGTCTTGACCTTGCTTTCGTCGTAGACGGCGGCGGCCTCGGCAGGTGATCCACCGTCGCCGGCGGACCGCGCACCGCTGTCTGCCTCGACAACGTTTCCGTTCTCAGGCGCACCTCCGTCGCGCGGTCCGTTTCCGTTCCTGGACCCGGCGCCCGCCGCGTTGTCAGATTGCGTCAGCAAGTCGAGTTGTGTATGGAGATCCTTCCCGTTGCCGGAACCGTTCCGGGCCGCCATAGTTTCTTTCTCCGTAGATAATGATCAGGATGCATGATACGTCCAACACCACGCCGGTATTAGAACATGTCGTGTTGAACCATCTAATTGACACAATATATGGTCAGCAATCGTAAGTGTCAATATACCATACACTTGTTTGGTAGGTTGTCAAGGCAAAACAACGGGTGCAAATGGGGGCGGGACGGATCCCCGCGTTTCTAACGAAGGACGGACCGCCGGTCTAGGAACCGGCGCCGTCCGCCTTCAGGATATTGCGGGAGATGACGATTTTCTGGGCTTCCGACGTACCTTCGTAAAGGGTGGTGATCCGCGCGTCCCGGTAGAAGCGCTCCACGTCGAAGTCACGAATATAGCCGTAACCACCGTGGATCTGGATGGCTTCGTTCGTGATTCGTATAGAGGCCTCCGACGCGTAGAGCTTGGCCATGGACGATGCCGTGATGTAGTCCCTTCCGGCGTCTTTCAGCCACGCGGCCTTGTAGGTCATGAGGCGGGCCGCTTCGAGTTCGGTGGCCATCTCGGCCAGTTTGAAGGCGATCGCCTGAAACCCGGCGATGGGCTTGCCGAACTGGGTCCTTTCCTTCGCGTACCGCACGGAGGCGTCGTAGGCCCCCTGCGCTATGCCCAGGGCCTGCGCCGCGATGCCGATGCGGCCGCCGTTCAGGATCGAGAGCGCGAGGTTGAGGCCCCGGCCTTCCTCTCCCAGGAGATTAGTCTGCGGCACGCGGCAATCCTCGAATAATAGTTCGCTGGTATCCGAACCCCGGATCCCGAGCTTCTGTTCCTGGCGACCGACGGCGAACCCCGGCGTACCCTTTTCCACGAGGAGCATGCTCAGGCCGCGGTGGCCCGTTCCCGGGTCGGTGGTCACCAGGACGAGCAGGTAGTCCGCGAAACCTCCGTTGGTCACGAAATGCTTCTTGCCGTTGATGACATAATCCGCGCCGTCCTTCAGGGCCGACGTGGTGGTCGAGCCGACATCGGTCCCGGCGCCGGGCTCGGTCAGCGCGAGACAGGCCTGCGCCTGGCCGCAACCCAGCGGCGGCAGGTAGGCCTTCCGCTGTGCTTCGGTCCCGAAGGCGTAGACGCCGTCGGCGAAAAGGGAGTTGTTGACCGAAACGCAAACGCCGGTCGACGCGCAGACCCGGGAGAACTCCTCCACGGCCAGTGCGTAGCTGACGGTATCCAGGCCCGCGCCGCCGTATTCCTCGGGAACCATCATGGCCATGAAGCCCATCTCGCCGAGTTCGCGGATCGTTTCCATGTGCACCGCCTCGCGCTCGTCGATGTCTCGCGCGTGGGGCTTCAATTTCTCCTCGGCGATCCGGCGGGCGGTGTCCCGCATCATGACCTGGTCGCCGCTCAGTTCGAATTCCATCGTTACTCCCTTTTCAGTCTGCGCCAAGCAAACGGACCGCGGTGAGCGCCATGACCTTGCAGCTCATCAGGAGATGATCGATCTCGCAGTATTCGTCGGGCTGGTGGGCGAGATGCAGCAGTCCGGGGCCATAGGCTATACACTGCTTTACACCTCCCGTATTGCGCACGTGTTTGTGGTCATAGGTGCCTGGACTGGCCACGAGATCCGCGGGCGTGCCCAGGAGGTCCTCGATCGTTTGAGCGGCCGTCCGCACCAGTTCGGCGTTCCGGTCGGTCTCAACCGGATGAACGATCATCAGGTCGGTCAGCTCCGCCTTGAAATCCCGGTCCGCCTCGGTCAGTTCGCCGATCAGGGTTTGTATCTCCCCTTTAACGTCGTCAAAGGATTCCTCTTTTAAAAACCTGCGATCGAAGACGGCGGAGCACCGGTCGGCGACGCACGGCGAACCAACCCCTTCGACCGGCTGGCCGCCGGTAATACCATTCACGTTGATCGTGGCGCGGCGAGCCTCGGGAGGATCGACGGGCATGTCCGTGACGCGCGTCTGAAGGTCCGGTATCAGCCCGGATTCCACCCGTCCCAAAACCCGCTCCATCTGGCTGATGGCGCTGACGCCCAGGAAGGGCATGCTGCCATGGGCGGTCCGGCCCGTCGTGTCGATACGGAACCAGTAGACACCCCTGTGCCCCAGGCAGATCCGGCCCGGTCCGAAGGGTTCGGGAATGATGACGTGCGAAGTCCGTTCCGGTGCAATCAGGCCTTTGCGGGCGAGCAAGTCCATACCCGCGTACCCGCCGGTCTCCTCGTCCACCGTGGCGCTGAATTCGAGGCTTCCGCGCAGGTTGACGCCGGCTTCACGCACCGCCGCCGCCGCGAAAAGCGCAGCGGCGATACCGCCCTTCATATCACAGGCGCCTCGGCCGTAGATCCTGCCGTCCTTCACCACGCCTTCAAAGGGATCGACCGTCCAGTGCTCGCCGGGAGGCACCACGTCGGTATGCCCGTTGAAGTGCAGCGTGGGCATCGCCGACCGGCCGGGAAGCCTGCCCACCACATTTACTCTGGGCCGTTCCGGTGAATGATCCGGATGTTGCTCGTCGGTCACGAAGCGGGTTTCGAAACCAAGCGCCGTCAACCGATCGTCCACCAGCCGGGCGCAGGGCAGGTATTCGTCGCCCGGCGGATTCACCGAGGGTATACGTATCAGTTCCCGCAAAAACGCAAGCATGTCTTCGCGGAGGGCGTCTACCTTTTCCACGATACGCAGTTCGAGCGCGGTGACCATTGAGCTCACGGTAAGGTTGAATTTTGGTGCCGGTGTGCCGGGCTATATAACGGGACTTGCCAGTAAGCAGGATCCGATGACGGTCAGCCGGCGTCCTCCATCTCGTCGTAGAACCTGGCCATGCTGCCCCGCTCCTTCGCCGCGTTGAACCGCATGCCCGACCGGGGATGCTGGTTCATAAGGCCCGTGATCATATAAGGAATATCGAATCCCCACATCAGATCGGCCCGCATCGGTTCGACATCGTACTGTATGCATTCCAGCAACGGACGCAGGCGGAACTTCGGATTGTGAAGAAACCCGACGATCAGTTCCATGGGGCAGTTGCCCGCACCGCGGCCGAGACCGGCCAGGCTGGCGTCCAGGTAGTTCGCTCCGCGGATCAGCGCCTGGATGGTGTTGGCGAAGGCCAGTTGCTGGTTGTTGTGGGCGTGGATGCCCACCTGCTTGTCGGTGGATTGCAGGGCGTTCAGGAACTTGTCCACGAGCGCTTCGACCTGTTCGCTGTACAGCGCGCCGAAACTGTCCACCACGTAGACGGCGCCGACCTGGGATTCGGCCAGCATGGCAAGCGCCTCGTCGATCTCGCTTTCGGGCACCGTCGATGCCGCCATCAGGTTCAGTGTGGTCTCATAGCCCTTGTCGTGGGCGTCCTGGATCATGTCAAGCGCAAGGGGGATCTGATGTATATAGGTAGCGATGCGAATCATGTCCAGCACGCTGTCCTCGGCAGGCAGGATGTCGGTCTTGTAGTCCGACTTCTCCGCGTCGGCCATGGCCGCAAGTTTGAGCGGCGTGTCATTGTCGCCCACGATGCCCCGGATATCCTCTTCGGCACAGAACTTCCAGGGTCCGTGCTCATCGGGGGGAAAGATCTGCCGCGAGTTGATATAACCGATTTCCATGTAGTCGATCCCGCCGGCGACACAGGCCCGGTAGACCGCCCTGACCGTATCCGCGTCGAAACGGTGGTCGTTCATCAGGCCGCCGTCCCGTATCGTGCAGTCTATGAGCTTGATCTCAGGGCGGTAGGTCAGCCACTTTCTCGCGGGCGCTTCGTTGAGAGCTGATTGGTCCATAATGCTGTTCACTTGCTCCTGGTGTCTGGTTTACACGCTTCAATGTCTTGACGGCCGCAATCAACAGGGTGATTACCCGCGACTGAACATACACGCCTCCGGTGAACGGGACAAGATATTTAAGGGAGCGGCAGCGCGGCGCCAGCATCAGGAATCGGCGCGGTCTGCGCATGATCCTAGAACGTCTTCAGGCCGTGTGGAACCGCTCGCGCGTCGATTCGAAGCCCCGGCTGAATGCGCTTGACTTCATCCCTTTCTCCTGTATTATGCAAGGGGCGTTCCGGACCATGCCTTACGAGCGCATACCCGGGCGCGACGAGCATCGCATACCCGGGCGCGACGAGTGTTGTAACGAACATGTTATTTCCCATGGTATTTCATCTGGTATCAGACAATGGGCGTCATTCTCAAGACTGAAAAACAGATCGAGACCATAAGGCGAAGCGGTCAGGCCGCGACCGCAACGCTGCAACGCATGGGTGAAGCCGTCAAGCCGGGCGTCGCCACGTCCGAACTGGACCAAATCGCCCGTAAGATGATTGGGGGCTACGAAGCCACTTCTTCCTTCCTGGGATACAGGCCCACCTTCCATCCGCCGTTTCCCGCCACGATATGCGCGTCCATCAATGAGGAGATCGTGCACGGCATTCCCAGCCCGCGGCGGACGGTCGAGGAAGGGGACATCCTCAGTCTCGACTTCGCCGTGATCATCGATGAATATCACGGCGACACGGCCTTTACCTTCCCCGTCGGCCGTATTTCACCCGAGGCGCAGCGGTTGCTGGACGTCACGAGAGCTTCGGTGTACAAGGGGATTGAGGAAGCGAAGCCGGGGAACCGAATCGGCGACATCGGCCACGCGGTGCAGAAACACGCGGAATCCCACGGGTTTTCCGTGGTGCGGGAATTATGCGGACACGGGATCGGCCGCAGCCTCTGGGAGGAACCGCAGGTACCAAATTACGGCAGGCCGAAACGCGGCATCCGACTCAGGCCGGGCATGGTCATCGCCATCGAACCCATGGTGTGCGCGGGTGCGCACCGCATCCGGGTTCTCGATGACGAATGGACGACTTCGACCGCCGACGGCAAGTTATCCGCCCATTTCGAACACACGGTCGCCATCCTGTCCGACGGTCCCGAGATCCTGACGGAAAACCCGGAATTGTGGGGCTCAAACGGTTTCGCGGGATGAAGCATCCGTCCGGATGATGTGATCCGACCGAACCATGCTTCTGGACATTCCCGACGGCCGGCGCGGGATCATGGCAGACGGGAACCAGGCAGACCGAACCATGCTGCCGGGCATTCCCGACGGCCGGCGCGGGATCATGGCAGATCCTGCAATACCGCGTAACGGCGCGCTTCTTCCCTGGAGCCGGCGAGGACGAGGTACGCGGTCATCTCCGAGCGGCCCCGGGCGGGGACCTCGTGCTTCTTCTTGAGCTTCAGGTGTCCCCCATCTGCGCCCCAACTCTCCATTCGGACTTCATGCCCTGGCGACACCAGTATGAAAGTCCTCCCGGTGCGCGGGTTGGCGGCGGCAGCCCATGATCCGGCACGGTGGTCGCAATACCAGGGATTCCGTTTTCGTTCGTAGTCCGCCGAGAACAGGACGGTGTCGTCCAGTTCGCCGTCGGGCTGCAAAAACAGATTCCATCCTCCTTTCAGATTCCGGTGGGCATCACCCTCGTTAACCAGCCTCCACACCAGCTTGACAACCGGACTGTTCCCCACGGTCAGGGTATCGAGTTCCAGGGTAAGGCCGCGGGATGCTTCTTTCGACAACGGCGCCCGCTGGCGCAGACCCGCCCATTCCGTGCCGAGGGCGTCCGCACACGAGACGGTTTCCACGGTGAAACCCTCGCCTTCGAGTGACGCCGTCCATGACAGGCGGTCCAAGGATACCTCGGGCTGCAGCCCGCCATACCAGGGGTAGCTCCAGCCGAAAGCACCGGGTTTCGGAAAGGCGGTAGCCAGATGATTGCATTCGCCTCCCGCGTCCCGGATAGCGCTCACGGAACCGAGGAAGGAAGGAACCACATCGATCTCGAGCCGCTGGTTTCGAATGGTATACACCCTGTGGCCAGCGGTTTCCACATCGTGGACCTCCACGGCCGACCCGTCGGTCAGCCGGACGATGGGCAGTTCGGCCTCGACGTTGCGCTCCCCGCCTTCGAGTAACATCCGGCCGCTGTATACTCCCGGAGGTTGGGAAGTGGACAGTCGCACCGAACCTTCGAAGGGTCGCTGCCAGTCGATTTCCGAGAAAGAAAACCACATGGGATCGCAGCGCCAGCCGTCGGGCATGAAAAAGGTGACGGTTCCGCTGGCCTTCCGTGACTTCCATTGCTTCACGCGGAACCGGATTTCGGCCTCTTCCCCTGTGACCACGGCTATCGGTGGATCGGCCGACACCTCGAATTCGTTCAGGATCGGCGGGAGCGGAGCTGACTGGTCGACCTGGCGCCCGTTCGTCCGTTGCCAGACGCGGCGCACGCCCTGCCATCCATCGGCGCCGACGAAGAGACGAAGCTGGCCAATGGTTACCCGAGATTGCGGCGCGCAGGTCGTCTCCCGGCTCACCGACTGGTATTCGTCCCCGTTCCATTCGATCTCGTCCGGGTCGCCGGGCCAGAGGACCCCGATCGTCCCGTGAGCCATTTCAAATGCGCCCCACTGCTCAGCGAATGAATCTCCACGCTTGAAGTCATGGTCGTCCGGCGCGGGACGGTCGGCGCATGGCACGCTCAGCATCCCTTCCGGGAGCGGCAACGTCAGTGTCGTAAGGTCCGCGCCCCCGTTCGTCACGAACTGGTAGAGACGAAAAGTACGGGGATCGAATCCGGTGTTCTCCAACCTGTGCTCCACGGATATGACCGGGCCGGCGTTCAACCGGATGATCCGGCTGAAGACCAGTCCGGGCGTTTTCTTCGGTGCATAAGTCGCCGTGAGAACGACGCCGTGCCCGTCCCTTTCGGCTTTCAGCCTGAAGTCCGATTCGCTGTATTCGCTGGGCCACTTCGGCGGAATCGGGCGCGCGCCTTCCGTACCCAGATACCCCCCGGTAGCCCGGTCCCTGATCTTCAACTGGCCGCCCCCGGCCTCCAGGGTGGCCCTGAAAATCTCGTTCTCGAACCGTACCGCGCCGTCCTGATGGCACAGCAGTCCGCCCGGTTCCAACGCGAAAACGGCGTGCTTCGCATCCGCCAGGTCGACCGTTCCGCCCTTCCATTCCACCCGGCCCGAGAGGGTCAATTCGAAAACGCCCTGGCTGTCCGCCTCGATGACCGTTTCGAATCCGCCGTACCCCCCGGCGGGAACCGCGACGGCGTGTGCGCTTCGGTCCACCGAAAGACCGTCTGAAACGGTAAGGCGGACCTGCGCTTCGACGTCATC
>JAPOOT010000073.1 GCA_026713285.1 Gemmatimonadota bacterium
AAAGGTCCGGGGGCGGCGGCCTGCAAAGCACGGTGGAGGAACGCCGGGGAGGCCCGGGCGGGCGTTCAAGCAGATTCTTCAGGTGGACGTTTTACGGGGTTTCCGCCGCGATGCTGACCGGCACGCTTGTGGCCGCCGTATTGTTGTTCTACTTCACGGTGCCGTCCATTCCCCGCCTTCCGAACGACCTGAACGACATCTTCGGACAGATGACCAGGATCTACGCCCACGACCGGGAAGGCAATCCCCGCCTGGTCCATACCCTGGGCGGACATCGCCGGGTCGCCCTCGAGGAGATCGCGCCTTATTTCCGGGACGCGATCATCGCCACAGAGGATGCCGATTTCTATAATCACCGTGGCGTGGACAAACCCGGCATCGTTCGGGCGTTCATAACCAATCTCACGGAAGGCCAGATCCTTGGCCAGGGCGCCAGCACGATCACCCAGCAACTGGCGCGGCACCTCTTCTTTACCCGCGAGAAGATGTGGATACGCAAGATCAGGGAAGCCCTGGCTTCGATGCAGATAGAGGAGAGATTCAGCAAGGACGAGATCCTCTCGGCCTACTGCAACAACATGTATTTCGGCGCTGACGCCTATGGCGTGGAAGAGGCGGCGCAGCGATTCTTCAGCAAGCGCGCCGGAGCGCTCACGCTGGGTGAATCCGCGCTGCTCGCCGGACTGGTCCAGCGGCCGAGCGATTACAATCCCTACTATCGCATGGACCGGGCGCTCAGCCGCAGAGAAACCGTATTCCGGCGCATGATGGAAAACGGGTACATCACGGAGGAGGAGGTCGCACGGGCCCGTGAGGAGGAGTTGGAACTCAAAGGAACGAGCATCGGTCCGGCCAGGGGACCGTACTACCTCGATTACGTCGAGGAACTTCTTCTTCGAAGGTTCGACAGCAACCTGGTTTACAACGGTGGACTGACGGTCTACATAGCCATGGACCTCGACCTGCAGGATCTTGCCGAGGAAGTCATCACCAACCGGATGGTTTACGTGGACTCGCTGGTCGGCGATCCGGTGTACGATACGGCTTCGGCAGAAGAGAAGAAGCGGGCCCTCGAGGCGGCGCTGGTCGCCATCGACCCGCGGACCGGTGCGGTGCGGGCCCTGGCCGGGGGTCGGGACTACACGGTGAGCGAATTCAACCGGGCCGTCGAAAGCAACCGGCAACCGGGGTCCGGCTTCAAGCCGGTAGTCTACCTCGCGGCGCTGGACCACCTGGGTTATTCCGCCAACACGGTCGTCGTAGACGAACCCGTGGCCTATACTACCGAACTGGGAGATCTCTGGGAACCGCAGAACTTCACCCGGGAGTACGAAGGCCCCGTCATCCTGAAGCGGGCCTTCATGCGTTCGATCAACGTGGTTTCCGCGAAACTGGTAAGCGAAGTCGGTCCATCGAAGGTCATCGAGTATGCCCGCCGCCTGGGCATCACCAGTCCGCTGGAGCCCATACTTTCTCTGGCGCTGGGTACAAACGGGGTCTCGCCGCTGGAGATGGCTTCCGCCTATTCCGTATTCGCCACGGGCGGGGTCTACCACAAGCCTTACATCATCACCCGCGTGGAGGATTCCGAGGGCAGGGTGATCGAGGAAGCCGAGCCGGAATCGCGCCGCGTAATCAGCGAACAGGCAGCGTACCTGATGCTCGACCTCCTGCGCGGGGTCATTCTTGGCGGTACGGGCTCGAGCATTCGCTATCGGTACGGGTTCACCGAACCGAGCGGCGGTAAGACCGGGACTTCAAGCGAATCCAGGGACGTGTGGTTCAACGGTTTCACGAAGAATCTCGCGACTTCCGTATGGGTAGGGTACGACGATGCCCGCCCCCTCCTGTCGATCGAGGAGGACGAAGAGATTACAGGCGCTTCGGGCGCCATACCCGTCTGGGCCAGATTCATGAAACAGGCCACGGTGCTGCAGGAGCAGCGTGAGGTCCGGGCACGGTTGACGGCGGTGGATTCCACGCACGGCCAACCTGGGGGCGGCAACGGGAACGAGGCCGGTCCGGTTGCGGTAGAGGAGATGGCGTCAGACGAAACGGCGGAAACGCTACCGGCCTTCCCCATGCCACTGGGCATCGAAAAAATCCGGGTCGATATCCGTACGGGCCGGTTGTCCCGGGATCCGGAGCACTCCCTGACCGTGACCGTCCGTGGCACGAACCCCAGGGAGAGGCCGGACATTATTCCGCCAGGCGGTGACGAACCGGAAGAGACCAGTTCGACGGATCCGCCGGCGCAGGCAGAACCGCCGGGACAGGCCGGGCGGGCGGCACAGGAGAGATAGCCCGGGCGGAC
>JAPOOT010000071.1 GCA_026713285.1 Gemmatimonadota bacterium
GGCGTGGTGTCCGAACTGGCGGATCTTCCGGAATATCCTGTCGACTTCGCAGGGGTTCTCGCCCAGGATGCGCGACTTGAGGGCCAGGGCATAGGTCTTGCTCGCGCCGTCACGCACCTCGCCCAGGCCGTGAATGTCCTGGTTGGTATCGAGCCTGATGATCGTTGACGCGCCGATCGTGACCGTGCGCATGTCGGTGATCCGCAGTTCGCCGGGCCGGGAGGCTGTGTTGACGTTGGCCTCTACGCTCATGCCTGCTCCTCGGACCAGTGCTTCGGTGGTTTGACGGGGCCGTGATCCCACACGGTGGGGAAGTAATGGCTGGTCAGGAGTTCTCCGGGTTCGACGTCTACCCGTCGTTCCATGATATGCGTCCTGGTCGGTTCGTAACGCGTCCATCCGGGCATGTAGTGCACCGCGATAGCCGGCCGGCCAAATTCGGATGGATTGGGCGGGCTGCCGTGCCACGTAAGGCAGTGGTGAAACATGCACTCGCCCTTCTTGACTTCGCAGGGCACTATTTCCACTTCTTCGTCATCCGGTATGAGGGAAAGATCCGGATCCGGCGTGAAACCGTCTTCGTTCGTCCCGATCGTACCGCCCTTGTGGGGTCCCCAGTGGTGACTGCGCGGCACCATGCGCATGCAGCCGTTCTCGATCGTGGCGTCGTCCAGAGCCACCCACGCGCTCACCAGGTCGGCTGGCTGGATGATCGGCCAGTACGGATGGTCCTGGTGCCAGTCCGTCGCCCCGCCGCGCCGCGGAGGTTTGTACTGGATCTGGTCGTGCCACACCCGCAGTACGTCGGTCCCCATCAGTTCGCAGGCCATCCGGCAGATCCCGGGGTGGTAGAGATGGATGCGGAATCCGTCATCCGCCTGCCAGGTGTTGACCACCTGGATCACCACGTCTCTTTCCGCCTCGAGTTCCTCGCCGCGCAGGTTACGAACCGCCTCGGCCCTCCCGCGGGACGTGCCCGCGATTACGGTCATCAGGCGGTCCCGCAATGCGTCGGCCTCATCATCGCTGTAAACGCGGCCCACGTTAAGGAAACCGACCTCCCTGAATCGGTCGATCTGCACCTGGGAAAGGGACACCATGCAACTCCTGGTCTGTATTCGGTTTTGAGCTAATGGATCGTGGAAAGATTGGTGCGAACGTAGCGGAAACGGGACCGGATGTCAAGCCTCATATCCACTCGAATTCGCTTGACGATGCCACGTCCGGCATTTACTTCCCGGTAACCCGAAACAGTCTCAGTCAATGCACACAGAGGAACCGTAAAATGTCGATTCGTATGGCGCAATACGGCACCGGTCACGGGCATGCCGCCGGCAAACTTCAGTCCATGTTGACCAACCCGGACGTCGAGTGCGTCGGGGTGTTCGAGCCCAATGCGGAGAGGAGGGCCGCCCTGGAACACGTCGGCGGTCCGTACGCGGACGTCCGCTGGTTCGAATGCGCGAAGGATATGCTCGGGGACCCGGCGGTCGTCGCCGTCGCGTCGGAAGGCCGAAACGACGAAAGCCTGGTCCAGACCGAAGAGATCGTCCGCGCCGGCAAGCATGCCTGGTATGACAAGCCCGCCGGGGACGACTGGCCCGCATGGCAGCGTGTTGCCGCGTTGGCGGTAAAGGCGAACCTGCAGGTGCAGATGGGGTACATGTTCCGGTATCACGACGGGTTCGTCAAAATCGCAGACTGGGCTCGGTCCGGTATGCTGGGCAACGTATTTTCCATACGGGCGCACATGTCGACAAACGTTCCACCCTCTTCCCGAGAGGTAATCAGCACCCACAGGGGCGGCATATTCTACGACCTGGCCGGCCACATGCTCGACCAGGTGGTCTGGATCCTCGGCCGTCCGTCAAAAGTAACCGCGTTTCTGCGAAACGAGACCGGGGAAGTCGCCGCCTTTACCGATAACGGCCTGGGTGTATTCGAATACGAGCACGCCATGGCCACCGTGGATATCGCCGCCATGGAACCTTCCCCGGCCGCGCGCCGTTTCGAGGTGTACGGAACGGAGGGCAGCGCCATACTCCTCGAACCCTTCGAACCGGGCACGGAGATCCGGCTGGTCCTGACCGGCGACCGGGACGGGTATCCCGCGGGAGAATCCCGGGTGTGCGTGGAGGGCCGAAGCCGCCAGGTACTGTACGACCTCGAGCTGGCGTCGTTTCTGAAAACCATATCCGGAGATCAGCCGCCGGACCGTCCCCTGTCCCACGAACTGCTCGTGCAGGAGACCCTGCTCCGCGCGACACGGGGCCTGTCGTGAGCCGGCAGGAGAACCAGTACGATGTCATCGTGATCGGCGGAGGGGTCGTCGGTGTGTCCACCGCCTATGTCCTGGCAAGGCGTGGAAAACGCGTTCTTCTGCTAGAAAGATACGCGCCCGCACACCCACACGGCAGTTCGCACGGCGACAGCCGGATGATCCGTTTCGATTACGAAAAGCACGTGTACGTGGAAATGGCGTCACGGGCATTCCGATTCTGGGAAGACCTCGCGAAACGCATGGGCAGGCCGCTGTTCAGGCAGACCGGGATCTGCAACCTGGCGCCAGCCGATGCTGAGGTACTCGGTGTCCTGGAAAACCGGTTGCTGGACTGCGGACTACCCTACGAGCGGCTGTCCGGCGCTGCCTTTTCCCGCCGTTTCCCCCAATTGAACCTGTCGCGGAACAGCGAAGCGATCTACCAGCCCGACAGCGCGGTACTTTTTGCGGACGTATTGGTACGGAGTCTGTGGGACTGCGTCCTGGAAGATGGCGTGGACGCCCTGACGGAAACGGAAGTCGCTTCGATCTATCCTCGCGAAGACTGTGTCGAGGTGACTGCGTCCGACGGGCGCTCCTGGTCAGGCGCCAGCCTGGTGCTGGCGGCGGGCGGATGGACGGGACGGTGGCTTGACGCGCTGGGGATCAACGCCAGGTTGGTGATCACGCGCGAACTGCTGGCCTACTTTCCGCAGGCCGGGCCGGTCCCGCACGAGGCGGGTGCCATGCCCAACGTGATCGACTATCACACTTCCGATCCCTTTTATTGCGTGCCCCAGGTACAGGTGCCTGGCGTGAAAGCCGGCTGCCATAGAACCGGCCGTATCGTCGATGCCGATGACCCCGAAGTCGTGGATCGCGCCAATCTCGCCGCGGTGCAGGCATTCGTCGGCCGAAGATGTCCCCACCTTGCCCGCGATCCCGTCGCGGTGAAACACTGCCTCTACACCAACTCCGCGGATTACCACTTCATCCTGGATCGCCATCCAGAATTCAGCCACGTAGTCGTGGCAGCGGGATTTTCGGGGCACGGGTTCAAGTTCGGCCCGGTACTGGGCGAGATCCTGGCCGCCAAACTGTTCGACGAAACGCCGCCGGTTGACACGAGCCTCTTCGCACTCGAGCGATTCAGCCGTCCAGGCGAACTGAAACCCCGTACGGTCGCGTAATTCGGTGTTTAAGCCGTCCAGGCGAACTGAATTCTCGTACGATAGCCTAGCACTCATGGCACCATCCAGGCGTACTGTAACCCGTACGATCACTTAGGTTCTGCGAGGTAGTTTCAGTAGATACAATGTATATACAGCGCGGAGGTCGCGATCGCACGGTGCGGAGGTCGCGAACGCGGGGAGCAGTTGTCGCAAAATACGTTATGGTTCCTGCGGATTACGCGAACCGGTGACCGTCCTTGAATACGCCGACGATCCGCCGGATTGCACTTATATCCTGAAGCGGATCCCCGTCGACCGCCAGGATATCGGCGCGTTTCCCGGGTTCCAGGGAGCCGATCCGGTTTTCCATGCCCAGCATTTCGGCCGCACGGCTCGTGGAGGCGATTATGGCGCCCATGGGTGAGAAGCCGCAGCACTGGACGGCGATGACGAGGCCTCCGGTGAAATCCTCGAACCGGGTGTCCGTGACCCCCGCATCGCTGGATATGACCATGGGCACGCCTTCTTCCTGCGTACGCCGCAGCAGGGCGAACCGCTCGCCTAGTTCGCTGTTCAGCAATTCTTCCACCTCTTCCGGCGAACCCGTCCTCGGTCCGGTGATGGTGTGGCTGACGTAGAGCCCTTTCTTCCGGATCAGATCGACGGCATCCTCGTCGTAGCGGTGTCCTTCTTCCTCTCCCATCCACGAACAGTGCTCGATGCTGTCGGTGCCGGCGATGGCACAGTTCATTATGCCTTCGGTCCCGTGGGCGTGGGCGGCGACCTTCCTTCCGAGACGATGGGCGTCCTGGACGAGGGCCGTCAGCGTCTCCGCCGAATACTGGGCGCGGCGGATGTTGCTGCCGGGGGTCAGACCTCCGCCGGTGGCACACACCTTGACCCAGTCCACCCCCATGGTGACCACCGTGCGCACGGCCTTCAGCACCTCCTCCTTGCTGTCCGCGCCGATCCCCATGTAGTGAAGGTGTCCCGCCGTCGTGGTGATGGGCAGTCCGCAGGCGAGAATGCGCGGACCTTCGAGCTCACCCGCGTCGATGGCTCGCTTCAGCGTCAGCGTTACGCCAAACACGTCGGCGCAGTCCCGCACGGTCGTCACGCCGCCCTGCAGGGCCAGGCGGGCATTGCCGGCGGCTTCGACCACCGACTCCACGGCGTTCTTGCGCGCCAGGGAGGTTACGCAGTCCTCCTTCGCGTTCATGACGAGGTGCACGTGGGTATCGATGAGACCGGGGAGGAGGGTGGCCGTACCCAGGTCGATGACTTCCGCGTCGCGGGGAATGGGAAGGCTATCGCGGGAACCGACGGCTTCTATCCGATTGCCGTCCAACAGGATCATCCCATTGGGAATCGGGATTTCACCCTTCCCGTTAATGATCGAGCCGCCCTGGATGGCTTTTAGCAAGAATCCCGCTCCCGGATTCCGATTTACGATTGGTCGTCCGCGGTGGGTACTACATCGTATGCGCCCATGCTGCTGTACTTTTCCAGCCGGGCTTCGAGGCGCTCCTCGACGGACTGTTCGCCCGCCTCGTGCAACGCCTTGAGGATGGATTTTCTGACATTGGCTATGGATGTTTCGTGGTCGCGGTGCGCACCTCCGAAGGGCTCGGGGACGATTTCGTCGATGACGCCGAACTGCAGCAGGTCGGTGGCAGAAAGGCGGAGGGCTTCCGCGCAGTCCGCCTTGCGGGCCGCGGCCTTCTCCTGGTCTTTCCAGAGGATGGTGGAACAGGGTTCGGGGCTGATCACCGAATACCAGGCGTTCTCCATCATGATGACCCGGTCGCCCACGCCGATGCCCAGGGCGCCGCCGCTGGCGCCTTCGCCGATGACCATGACGATGATCGGTACGCGCAGACGTCCCATCTCGTAAATGTTCCGTGCGATGGCTTCCGCCTGGCCCCGTTCTTCGGCGCCCGCGCCGGGATAGGCTCCAGGGGTGTCGACGAGGGAAAGGACCGGCATGTCGAACTTCTCGGCCAGCCTCATGATGCGCAGGGCCTTGCGGTATCCCTCGGGACCCGCCATGCCGAAATTGCGCATCACGTTTTCCTTGGTGTTCTTTCCCTTCTGGTGGCCCACGACGGCGATGGGCCGTCCGTCCATTTTCGCCAGTCCTGTGACCATGGCCTTGTCATCCCCGAAAGACCGGTCACCGTGCAACTCGACGAAGTCCGTCATCATCCCGTTGATGTAATCGAGCGTATGGGGGCGGTTCGGATGGCGGGCGATGAGCACGCGCTGCCACCGGGTGAGGTTGGCATAGGTCTTCTGCCGCTGACGGACCACTTCCTCTTCCAGGCGCTGGATCTCATCGGCCAGGGCATCGAGGTTTTCGGTCACCGCATAGTTTCTCATTTCCTCGATGCGTTTTTCGAGCTCGTAAATCGGCTTTTCGAATTCGAGAATCGGGCCGTTTTCTTCCATGGTATGCTCCGGGCTTTGCCGTCCGGGTTTCATAAACTGTAATCGCGGCGGACTCATGTGCTGCAAGATCGTCTCGCCGCGTTTCCTCAAATAAAGACGAACCGATGCGACCTGTCAAGTGTGGGGGGCCGGTGGACGGATTCGGTCTGTCAACTTTCAATCGCTGATGCCTGTAATACCGTTTCCGGAGAGTCATGCAATGTTCAGTTCGCCGGTCTCCCGTCAGCGGGGCAAACTCCTTGACCTTCCCTGGGCGAAAAGGTTAGTTGCCGTTACCCGCGATCCAGTCCCAGACTAACCGGCGACTTTGTCCGCCGGGTGGAAGGATTTCTATCCATGACGACGTGCGAACCGACCCTCGGACCGGATCTTTCGTCGGAATACTCCCTGACCACAGACCACGTACGCCAATACCGCGAGAACGGCCACGTCCGTCTGGGCGGCGTTTGTTCAAGGGAAGAGATCGCCGAGTACCGCGAGGTGTTGAAGTCGGTCACGGCCAATCGGTTTGCCGGGGCGAAAAAGATGAGCGACCGGCCGGAGGATGACTTCTCCCGCGTATTCATGCAGACCTTCAACCTGAGGGAGGCCGACGAGCGCGCGGCGCGGTTCATCCAGTCGCCGCGTTTCGGGAAGATCGCGGCCGATCTGATGGGCGTGGACGCGGTGCGCATCTACTACGACAAGGCGATGTTCAAGGAACCCGGAAGCTGGCTCACGCCATGGCATCAGGACGGTCCGCATTGGCCCCTTGATTCGGACAACGTGCTCACCATGTGGATACCCCTCGTGGACACCGCTATCGACATGGGGCCGCCGCGATTCGCCAGCGGTACCCACAGGTCAAGAGTCTTGGGCCCCAGGGGGATCCACCGCAAATCGGAATCCTACTTCGAAGGCCACATCCGTACCAGGCGGATCCCCGTGGTGGAAGAGGAGATTCCCGCCGGCGACGCCACCCTGCACAGCCACTGGGTCGTGCACGGCGCCCGGGCTAACACGTCGTGCCGCATCCGCGAAGCCATTGGGATCACGTTCTATGAGGACGGCCTCTGTATCGACGATTCGGCGTGCAGCGAGGAAAACCGGCCGGTCATCGATGCCAACCTGGGCAACAGGCGTCCGGGCCAGCGCGCCGACCATCCCCGAAACCAGATCGTGTTCGCCCGGTCATGAATCGTCGGGCGCCGCACACGAAAAGCCGGTCGCGTATGGAAACGCTATGCCTATCGAAAGCAACGGTACATTGATTCAAGAAAGAGCACTGATTGTAAAACTGCGCAACATTCGCGCCAGGTTGCTGGACCCCGCCGCCGGCGCGCTCACGGCGTCCGTAGCCGTCCTTCTCCGCGAGGCGGTCGGGGGAATGGAATTGCTCTTCCTGGTACGTGCGCGGCGCGACGGAGATCCATGGTCCGGCCATATCGGTTTTCCCGGCGGGAAGATCGACGCTACCGATGAAGATCCCCGGCAAACCGCCATTCGGGAAACGCGGGAGGAAACCGGTCTCGATCTTACCGGGGCGGATTACGTCTGCCGGCTCGACGACCAGGCTACACATCTCAGCAAGGTGCACGTCGCAGCTTTCGTATTTTGTCTTTCGCATGGGTTCGAGTTGTCACTTAACCGCGAGGTCCAGGACGCATTCTGGTTCCCGCTTGCCGGTCTAATGGATCAAAACCGGTGCGTTACGACCACGGTCGTGGGCGAATGGGGAGAACGGGAAGTATGCGCCATCGATCTCCTGGACGGTGAAGGACCCGTGCTCTGGGGTCTCACGTATCGCTTTGCCGCCCAGGTTCTTGCCTGTGTCGGTCACCAGTTGCCGGGTGGATCAGAAGTACAGTTGAATTAGGCCGTTGGTGTTGCCCCGTCATCCTTATAGCCAAGTTACCTTATAGCCAAGTTACCTTAAAGCCATGTTACCCTGAAACAAGCAGAGGTTTGAGTCTATGGAGCTCTCGTTGTCCGTACGCGTCGCGGAATCCGTTCTGAACAAGGAAGAAGCCAACCGATCCATGGAACACCTGGCCGACCTGGCGCTGGAGATCGGATACTCCGCCATGTGCATGCGGGCTTCCCAGGCCGGCATCAAGTCGCCGCTGGAACAGATCACAGCCGTACGGAAGATCCTCGACGATCGGGATCTCCCCGTTTCAATGGTTACGGGAGACATCCCCATTCCCGCAAATGACGAACACGCCCCGGACGCCTTGCGGAACATCACGCCCTACCTGGACCTGGCCGAATTGCTGGACGCCGACCTGATCCGTATCGGCATGAAGACCGAAGAAGATATCGCCTGGGCGCGGTGGGCTTCGGACGAGGCGGCCGAACGGGACATCCGGCTGGCCCACCAGTCCCACACCCGCAGCCTGTTCGAAACCGTGGAGGAGTCGGTCTCCGTGCTGAAACAGATCGGACGCGAGAATTTCGGCATCATCTACGAACCGGCGAACCTGGACCTGTGCGGCCAGGATTACGGTCCGGAAACCCTGAAGCGTTTCGAGCCCTGGCTCTTCAACGTCTACCTGCAGAACCACCGCCTGAATCCCGATGGATCCATGACCCTGAACACCTGGGTACGGGGCCCCGCGCCCCACGATCCGGTTCCACTCCAGGAAACGGGCGGGATCGACTTTCCCCTCATCATGCGGACACTAGAGGAGTTGGAATACGACGGTTACGTCACCGTGCACCAGGCCTTTGCCGAGCTCATGGAACCCGAAGACGCCGCCCGCCAGAGCTACGAATATCTTGCCTCCATCGCGGATTTCAGGTGAGGTGGAGATGTAATGAGGAATGCGCGTTTTAACTGCCTCACCAACCGGCCTTACCGTATTCCTGAAGCGGTCGCCTAACGTGATGAGATTGAACTCAACGGAGCATTTGCGTATATTGTTTTGGTTGATAGAACCGTTTAAGTTGCAACTGGTCTGGTTTACAGTAGAACGCGCTGGAAGTACCAGCGGTAGAAACTGGAAGAATATGTTGGTATTAAAATCCTGAAGGACTCGGATTATGATCACCAGAATCAAGTTTGGGGGCTACCGGTTACTCAACGATTTCGAGGCTGACCTGAAACCGCTGAATGTGGTGATAGGCGCGAACGCCAGCGGTAAGAGTTCGCTGATTAATGGTCTTCACCTCATAAGAGATTGTTGTGGATTCCCGCTAAACACAGCGATAGAACAGAATGGGGGGGCGTTTTCCCTGCTCACGGCAGGGGGCGGAAGCGGTCAATTGACGTGGGAGATTGATTTCCAAAGACCTGCGAACCCCTATTGGGACGATGTTCCTTTGGAGCCGAAAAACCCCCTGAGTTACGAAGTCGTGCTAAAGGCCGATGCACAGGGCCTGATGCAAGCGCAGTATGAAGTGCTCAGGTATTTGTATCCGGCTGCAGGTTACAAGGGATCCCTCAAACATTTGGAGGCAACGCCGTACAAGAGGCAAGTTTTTGACAGAAAGCAACATAAACTGATCGAGTTTGACATGGAACAGCCTGCATCCACCGAGGTTGTGGACTCAGGCGCGACAGCTGTCCAAGAAGGTACGATAGGCGAGCAGCGAGAATCGGCATTACTCCTTTCACAACTTCTCTTCTTCAATGAGTTTCCCGTCCCGGCCGGGGCGCTCTATTTCTTCAGACGCGTGTTGTGTTACCCAGGATTCGACGTTACCCGTTCCTCGGCGCTTCGTACAAAGGCTGCGGAGATAAAACCGACGCCTTTGTTGACGTCCAACGGCGACAACCTGGGGACCGTACTTCACGAAATACTGACCCGGTATGATTTCCGTTCGACGGCGCAGGAATTGCGGGATTTCCTGCACGTTGCGTATCCGTGGTTTGAGGAAATAAACTGCGAGACCACCTTCGGGGCACCACCACAGGTACTCGTCAGGATTCGCGAAAGAGGAATGTCTCGCGCCATGGAGTTGTGGGAACTCTCGGACGGCATGTTGCGATTCCTGTGTCTGGCTACAGCGCTTCTCAATCCAATTCCCCCGTCGCTGGTTGCTATAGATGAACCCGAATCGGGGTTGCATCCGGGTTTGTTGCCAATTGTGGCCGAAATGATCAAGGCGGCGGCAGAGCGAACGCAGGTGCTGGTGACTACGCACAGCCCTGATCTGCTTGATTGCTTCGACATAGACGATGTCGCTGTAATGGCACGGGACGCAGATGAGGCCAGATCGATTTGGTATCGGCCCTCGAATCGGAGTACACTGATAGAAATGCTCAAAGACGTAACTGGCGACACCCTGGGCGATCTTCATCGGTCCGGCGAACTGGAGGCGGGGGTGTGAAGGTATGGGTTTACGTCGAAGGAAGATCAGATAAAGATGCCCTTTCAGCGCTATGTAGAAACTGGAGGCAAGACCTTAGAACGAGGGGTTGGGGTATTGAATTCGTGTCGCTCAAAAACAAGTCGGAATACCTTAGGAAAATCGGACCGCGCGCGACCGAAAAGTTGATGAATGATAAACATGATCTCGTAGTAGGACTTCCCGATCTCTACCCGAATCGGCACTATGAGCATACAAAGTACAGTCACAATAGCCTGCAGGAACTTAAGCATCTTCAAACACAATTGGTGAAGCGATCCTTGCAGATGAATGTCGGCCCAGGCGATTCAGACAGCAGGATTTCTCGCTTTCACGCCAGCGCGTTGAAACACGATCTGGAGATGTTGCTTCTGGCTGTCCCGAGACACCTACAGACGTCACTAAGAATGAAAAACGCCCCTAAAGGTTGGCGATTACCTCCCGAAGATCAGAATCAAAACAATCCTCCAAAAAACATCGTTGAGAAACTGTTTCGAATACACCGGAAGCAGTCCTACCTCGAGGCCAAGGACGGTCACGCGATTCTCCGTAACGTAGACATATCAGAAGTACTGTACGACGAGAGAGGACAGGAACA
>JAPOOT010000070.1 GCA_026713285.1 Gemmatimonadota bacterium
AGTCTGCATGGTGATCGGCACCGGGCCGATGGGCAGGATTACGTAGGCGCTCACCGCGGTCAGCGCCGCCATCAGGGAGGCCGTGGCCAGTCGCGTGTTCCGGGTCAAATTGTCCTTTCTGCCGTCCCAGTCGAATCACATGTGGTCTGCGGTTTCAAAGGGCTGCTTTGCCTTGCGACCCCATGCAGGTTCATATACATTGAACGGCGACTGTGTCAACGACGTTTTTTCCAAATCTGAAGGAGAGTCACGATGAGAGCGGGGATTCGCACTACGGGCCGATTGAACGAAATGCCATTCGAGTCGGTCTGCGCGTGGATGGCTGAAAAGGGGTTCGATACGATCGACGTTTCCCGGATCGACGGGGACAAGGTCCGGACCGCCGAAACACACGGCGTGGCCATCGGCCAGGTAGACCTGGTTGCCGGCACGGAACTGTTGAGTGAAGACGCCAGGCAGCGGGATCATGCGCTGGGCGAGTCCAGGGATTCCATACAGCGCGCGGTGGATCACGGCGTGACCAACATGTTCTATGTGGCGCCGGCGCCAGGGGACCCCGCCCAGGGACGCGATGCGACATTCGAACAGTGGAAGCGCACCATGCCCGACATCGTGGATTTTGCCGAATCCAGAGGAGCGACCATCGCCCTGGAGGGCTGGCCCGGTGGATCTACCCACCATGAGCGGATCGGCGCGACGCCCGAGATGCTGCGCGCCATGTTCGAGGCCTGCCCATCGTCCGCCTTCGGGATCAACTACGATCCCTCGCACCTGATCCGGCTGGGTGTGGACCCGATGCGCTTCCTGAATGAATTCGGCCACCGGGCACACCATGTCCACGCCAAGGACACCATGTTCGACGAGGAAGCGCTCTATCTTTACGGTAGAATCAAACCTTCCTTCGAATCACGGGTCGCTTTCGGCGAAGGCTACTGGCGGTATTGCATACCCGGCGAGGGCCTGGCCGACTGGGCGCAAATCATGAAACGGCTCGAGGATTTCGGGTACAACGGCATACTCAGCATCGAGCATGAGGACGGCCGGTATTATAGCTCGTGGGAACTGGAAGAGGAGGGTTTCGTCCGCGCGCGGGCCCACCTGAAACGGTTCATGCTTTAACTGTCGGGCGTCGTATCGCCGGGCCCGGCGCTTTAACCGGACGCGCTTCAGCCGGACACTTCGTCGAGCACCTACAACCGGGCGCGCTTCAGCCGGACACTTCGTCGAGCACCTTCTCCACGTGGCCGTCCACTTTCACGTTGCGGTAGATCCTGGAAATACGGCCTTCCCCGTCGATGACGAAGGTCGACCGCTCGATCCCCATGTACTTCCGGCCGTAGTTCGTCTTTTCCTTGTACACGCCGTAAGCCGTGGAGACGGAGGTGTCCGGGTCGCTCAGCAACGGGAAAGGCAGGTCGAATTTCGCGCTGAATTTCTCGTGGGAAGGGATGCTGTCGCAACTGACGCCGTAGATCAGGACATCCTGATTCTGAAACGTGGGATAGTGGTCTCTGAAGGCACAGGACTCCCGGGTGCATCCGGGCGTATCGTCCTTCGGATAGAAGTACAGGACTACCGTTTTCCCCCTTAAATCCGCGAGCGAAACGCTTCCGCCCTTGTCCGCCTCCATCGTAAAATCGGGTGCTGGATCGCCTGCCTGAAGCATGAAATGTTCCTCTCTGTTGGTCCGGGTCTGATGAAGACCGGAAATTGGGGAGCGGGTCGACCGTTCCGGTCAGGACTTTACGTATGCGCCGCGGTGTATTGCCCGGCCCTCCGCGGCGTACTTCGTCTCGAAATTGGTCAGATCGCTGCCCAGTTCCCTGACGCGCTCGGGAATCTCCGCCAGACGTACCAAACGATCCGACGCGTCGAGCAGGGCCCGAATCTCCTCGTAGTATGCTACGTAGTCCGTGGCGAAATCGAGGGTGCCGCCCATGGGCAGCGTGCGTACGACCTCATCCAGAAACCCGGGGTTGAACAGTCGGCGTTTCCGGTGCCGTTTCTTCGGCCAGGGATCCGGAAAGTAGACGTGGTAGGCCGATACCGCTTCATCGGGTACGAATCTCTCCACGAAATACACGGCGTCATCCCGCAGCAGGCGGACGTTGGCCAGTTCCCGCCGGATCACCCGTTCCTTCATCATGCGAAAATACCGCAGGGCCCGCTCGATGCCGATGTAGTTGATGTCCGGATTGGCGACGGCGGAATTGATGAGAAAGCGGCCCTTGCCGCAACCGATCTCGATTTCAACCGGCCTTCCATTGCGGAACAACCGGTCCCACCGGGCCTGCTCCTCATTCTCGCGAATGCGGAATTCCACGTCGCCGGCGATGGCCGGGGCTGGGCGCGGTTCGGAGGGAAGCGTCATCTGATCTCTGGCTGGCCGATGGAAGTCGGGCGTGGGCGCCTGGACAATTCACTGGGCAAATTAGAAGACCGACCGTGCCCTGTCAAGCGTTACGCCGTACCCAGAATTGGTTTGATTTAGCGGCGGTTACTGCATATCATAACGAGCAACCGCTGATGGCGTCCACACAGGCGATTCCAGTTGCACCCCGAGGATTATCGTGCTCGATTACCACATGCACGTGGAGAACTACTACCCATTCGGCCGAACGCCGGATACCCGGCCGGAGGGTACCGATCCGATGGAGACCATGCGCCTGTTCGCGGCCTCTGCAGCGGTCCGAGGAGTAGAGGAAGTCGTCATAACGGAGCATGTTTACCACTTCACGCAGGCGAAGGAAATCGTCGACAGGCCGTGGTCCGACGAAAAGTGTTTCTATGATATGGACGAATACGTGGACCTGCTGCAGTCGGCGCGGCGGGAGGGGCTGCCCATCAAAACCGGCATCGAGATGGACTACATCGAGGGTCGGGAACCGGTAATCGAACGAATCGTCCAGGATTACCCCTGGGATTTCGTACTGGGCTCCGTCCACTGGATCGGGGACTGGGGATTCGACCTGGCGTCCATGGCGGACGAGTGGGACCGTCGGTCGGTGGACCAGGCCTACCGGGATTACTTCCGTTTGCTGGGGCAGGCCGTGCAGACCGGATGCTTCGATTCCATGTCCCACCCGGATCTGATCAAGGTGATGGGGCATATGCCCGAGGGCGATGTCACGGACCTGTACGAAGGTTTCGCCGAGCAGGTGAGCGGCCAGGCGGGCCTCTGCGTTGAGATCAGCTCGGCGGGCCTGCGGAAACCCGTTGGCCGTCTCTATCCGGAAAGGCCCCTGCTGGAGGCCTGTGCCCGTCGCGGAATCTCCATCACGACGGCTTCCGATGCCCACGTCGTGGAAGACATCGGCAGGGATTTCGACCAGGTCCGGGACCTGGCCGAGTCCTGTGGATACCGGGAAGCCATGTCATTCGACCGCAGGCGCGCCACGCCGGTGCCCATCGAGTAGACGCTCACACCAGGAAGGGACTGTTCACATGGCCGAGGCCGTCGTCAAACCGCGCATCCGCGGGTTCATCTGTACCACGGCGCATCCAGCGGGATGCGCTTCGAACGTCAATGCCCAGATCCAGACCGCCGAGGCTGCCCGAAAGGACGGCGCCGGATCGCTCCGCGTACTGGTGATCGGCGCTTCGACCGGATACGGCCTGGCGGCCCGGGTTGCGACGGGCGCCATGTACGGCGCAGGCTCTGTGGGCGTTTTCTTCGAACGGGAAGGCAACGGCGCGAAGAGCGGTACGCCGGGGTTCTATAATACCGCGGCTTATCACAGATACGCGACGGAAAACGGACTGGTCTCGGCCAACGTCAATGGCGATGCCTATTCGCACGAGATAAAACGAAAGACCCTTGAGCTCGTCGCGTCCCGACTCGGCGAAGTAGACATGGTCATATACAGCCTGGCCTCGCCGAAGCGCACGGACCCGGATACCGGCGAGACTCACCAATCCGTTCTCAACCCCATCGGGGAGACCTACGTGGGAAAGACCATCGACCTGAACCGCGAGGTCATCAACGAGGTCACCGTGGAACCGGCGACGGACGAAGGCATTCGAGGGACGGTGGGCGTCATGGGCGGCGACGATCTGTGCCTGTGGAGCGAAGCGCTGCTGGATGCCGGGTTGCTGGCCGAAGGCGCCCGTATCGTTCCATTCTCGTATATCGGTCCCGCCCTCACCTGGCCCATTTACCGGAGCGGAACCATCGGCCGCGCGAAGGAGCACCTGGAGCGGACTACGAAGGCGATCGACGGCCGGCTGCGGTCCACTGTCGGCGGCAGGGCCATGGTGTCGGTGAACAAGGCCGTGATTACCCAGGCATCGGCCGCGATCCCGGTCGTACCCCTGTACATCAGCCTGCTTTACCGAATCATGCGGGAACGGGGCGTGCACGAGGATCCGATCCAGCAGATGGTGCGGCTGTTCAGCGATCACGTCGGACCCGGCGGGATGCCGTCTGTAGACGGGGAGGACCGGATCCGACTCGATGACCTGGAGCTCGAAGCGTCCATACAGCGGGAGATCGATACGGTCTGGCCGACGATCACGACGGAGAACTTCCGCGCCCTGACCGATTACGATGCGTACAAGCGGGGTTTTCGGCAGTTGTTCGGCTTCGAAGTAGACGGTGTGGATTACGACGAACCGGTCGAACTGGAAGCTGAGATCTAGCGGTCGGCAGCGGTCGGCGCAACGACGTCAAGGCGCCGGGTTTCAGAGGGCGGATCTACATGCGCCGGACGGGTTCCTGCCCGATTCACTGGTCGCCTTCCCTGGCAACCGACCTGTACGAACTCACGATGGCGGCCGGTTATTTTGCGAACGATCGCCGTGAAAGGGCCACATTCGAGTTATTCGTCAGGGACCTGCCGGCGCGGCGTTCCTATCTCGTCGCGGCCGGCCTGCGGCAGGCGGTCGACTATCTGCAAGCGCTCCGGTTTTCGTCCGACGATATCGGCCATTTGAAGACGTTGCAGCCGTTCAGGCACATTCCCGGCACGTTCTTCGATTTTCTGGCTGCGTTTCGTTTTAAGGGAGATCTCTGGGCCGTTCCCGAGGGGACGGTGGCATTTGCCGGGGAACCCCTGGTCCGGGTTACGGCGCCGATTATCGAGGCCCAGATCGTAGAGACCTTTCTGCTGGCTACGATAAACCACCAGACTCTGGTGGCGACGAAAGCGGCGCGAATCGTCGAGGCCGCCGCGGGCAGGGGGGTGGTGGAATTCGGAAGCCGGCGGGCCCATGGCCCGGAAGCGGGACTCCTTTCGGCGCGCGCCTCGGTCATCGGGGGGTGTATCGGGACGTCCAACGTGGAGGCGGGACGACTGTTCGGGATCACCGTGTACGGGACCGCGGCCCACTCCTGGATTATGGCATTTGACAGCGAAATGGAGGCTTTCCGTGCCTATCATCGCCTGTTTCCGGACACCACGACCCTGTTGCTGGACACCTACGACCCGCTCGAAGCCGCCAGGCTGGCCGTCCGGATCGGTCCTGCGCTGAAGGGCGTGCGTCTCGACAGCGGCGACCTGGCCTATCAGGCCGGGCGGGTGCGAAGCATACTGGACGAGGCCGGATTGAAGGAAACGAGGATCATGCTCAGCGGCGACCTGAACGAATACAGGATCGCGTCACTGGTCGAACGCGGGGTGCCCGTGGACCTCTTCGGCGTCGGCAACGAACTCGTCAATTCGCCGGACGCGCCGTCCCTGACCGGGGTCTACAAGCTTACCGCCCTGGAATCGCCTTCCGGCACGAGGCCGGTATTCAAACTGAGCGAGGGAAAGCAGACCCGGCCGTACGCCAAGCAGGTATGGCGGCGGCGCGATAGGCATGGGAAGTTCGTGGAGGATCGCGTTACCCGGGACGACGAGCCGGCCGGGTCCCCGGAATGGGAACCCCTGCTCGAATGCGTAATGCGGAGCGGAGGGCTTACCGGTCCGCTTCCGGACCTGTCCTCGGCCGGCAAAACGGCGTCATCCCAGCTTGACAACCTCCCCGACCGGTACAAACGGCTGGAAGGCGCGGCGGCCTATCCCGTCCGATTCAGTTCTTATCTGTCGCCAAATCGATAAAGGAGGATCCGTGCGTTACAAGCGAGTATTGGTCAAACTCAGTGGAGGCGCGCTTTCGGGGCAAAGTGTATGGGGATTCGATCCTTCAGCCATCGAGAACATCGCCAGCGAGGTCATGAAGCTGCACGCCGCGGGGGTCGAAGTTGGGATCGTGGCCGGAGGAGGCAACATCTTCAAGGGCGAACTTGGCCAGGACTGGGGTATCGAACGCGCGGAAGCAGACAATATCGGTATGATCGCAACCGTGATCAACAGCATGATGCTGCGCGGCGCGCTGACCTCCCGGGGGGCGGGCGACGTCCGGGTCATGACGGCCATTCCGATCAATACAGTGGCCGAACCCTACATCCGGCTCCGGGCCGTCCGCCACCTGGAGCATGGCCGTATCGTCCTCCTTGCCGCCGGCACCGGGAATCCATACGTGACCACGGACTATCCGTCTGTGCTGCGCGCCCTGGAGCTCAGGGCGGAAGTGCTGCTTTCGGCCAAAAACGGCACGGACGGGATCTACACGAGCGATCCCAGAGAAAACGCGGACGCCCGAAGATTCCAGGTCATCAGCTACGATTCGGTCATACAGCATGATCTCAAGGTGATGGACCAGACGGCCGTGCTGCTGGCCCGGGACAACAAACTGCCGATTCACGTCTTTGATTTCAATTCTCCCGGCGCCATGGAACGGATATGCCGGGGCGAGGACCTCGGCACCCTCATCACAAGGGGTGCGGACCAGTTCGCCTGACCGAAACCATGCCTTCACCATGATATCCATTCGCTACCTGAAAGCAGTGTTGATCGTTTGTGCCCTCTTGTGGTGCGAACCGGCCTTCCGGAGTGCCGCGACGTCCGCGAATCGTTCGGGGGAACAGGCCGCATATCGCACAGGAGAACAGGTCTCAGACCGTCCGGCGGCACAGGAACCACCCTTTGCGCTGGAGAACTTCTACAAGGGCGTATCCTGGGTGGGCGGGCGCTGGGAAATGCCGGAGTACGCCCTGCCCGGGGCGCGCGAAATGGGCATCGAATGGCTGTCGCTTACCCCTTTCGGATGGATGGAGAACCACACCACGCCGTCGGTTCGGCTGAACCGGCGCGGACGGTTCTGGGGAGAGACCGACCAGGGGCTTCGGACAACGGCCAGGAAGGCCCGGGAACTGGGATTCCGACTGATGCTCAAGCCCCACCTCTGGCTGACCAGGCCCGTGGATGACGGCTGGATCGGAACGATCGATTTCAGTTCGGAGGCAGAATGGCAGCAGTGGGAAGCGGATTACCGGACTTTCATCCTGCACTATGCCGAACTGGCACAGGAGGAAGACATGGCCATCCTGTGTATCGCCACTGAACTGTCCAATCCCGTGCGGTCCCGTCCACAGTTCTGGAAATCGCTCATCCGGGACATCAGGGCGGTCTACACCGGGAAACTCACCTACGCGGCGAACTGGTACCGGGATTACGAGGTGATCGAGTTGTGGCCCCACCTCGATTACATCGGGGTCAACGCCTATTTCCCACTGACCGACCGCAATGGACCGAGCGTCACCGAAATCATCTCGGGGTGGAAGCCCCACATAGAAAGCATCGGCCGACTGTCCGAAGAGCACGGCAAACCGGTTCTATTCACCGAAGTAGGCTACAAGAATGCACCCGGGTCCACCATTCGGCCCTGGGAATGGCCGCCGAGGCGTCGTCGGAGCGGCGATCAACAACCGGAAACCCACCGCGTTGACCCGGACGAGCAGGTCAACGCATACGAGGCCCTGTTCAGGTCCGTGGGGCGGTTGCCCTGGTTCCGTGGGCTGTTCATTTGGAAATGGTACCCCAATGCGAGCCGGATTACCGTGGACAGGATAGAATTCAGCCCCCAGAACAAGGAAGCGGAACGGGTCTTGAAGCGATGGTTCGCAGATCCTTAGCATGACCCTCAACGAGGGATGCGCCGCGGGTTTTTACTCGTGATGCCGCGGTTTTTTCGACAGAATTGGATGGATGCATGCCGAAACACTTTCGTTACCGTTCACTCGACGACCTGCAACAGGATATCGACCGCCTTGGCTTGAACGACGATATCCCTCTGACCGAGGACCTGGATCCCCTCTGGCGACCCGTTCGGTTCGGCAAGAAGACCATCGGAAACTCCATGGCCGTGCACCCCATGGAAGGTTGTGATGGGCACTTGGATGGCTCGCCGGATGAACTGGTCTTCCGGCGATGGCGCCTGTTCGGTGAGGGCGGAGCAAAGCTTATATGGGGCGAGGCCACGGCCGTGGCGGAAGAAGCCCGGGCGAATACCCGGCAGCTCTGGCTGCACGATGGCAACGCCGCGTCCTTCGAGTCGCTGCTCGCGCAGACCCGCAAGGCGCACAGGGCAGTCCACGGCCGTGATGACGACCTGGCCGTAGGCCTGCAGCTGACCCACTCGGGCCGTTACAGTTACCGAAAACCGCTGATTGCCTTCCACGATCCCTCCGCCGATCCGGTCACCCTCGTCGATAAAAAGCGCAAGATTCCGGTCACGCCGGACTACCCGGTGCTGACCGATTCCGAACTCGGCCGGGTGGAGGATGCCCTCGTTGATTCCGCGGTCCTGGCCTGGAAACTGGGTTACGACTTTGTTGATATCAAGCAGTGCCATCGCTACCTGCTCTCCGAACTGCTGGCCGCGCGGCTGCGGGAAGGCGACTACGGCGGGAATCTCGAGAACAGGACGCGGCTGGTCAGGAACGTGGTCGCACGCATCCGGGAGGAAACGAAAGACGAATTGCTGCTGGCAAGCCGGATGAATATCTACGACGGCATTCCCTATACTACCGACGCCGAAACCGGCGCGGGCACGCCCCGTTCGCCATATCCCGTCCCCTTTCTATCCGGATTCGGCGTGGACGTGGACGATCCGCTGCGGGAGGACCTGTCGGAACCTGTCGCCGCGATCGGACTGCTCAGGGAAGCCGGTATCCAGATGATCAACGCCACCATGGGAAGCCCCTATTACAA
>JAPOOT010000267.1 GCA_026713285.1 Gemmatimonadota bacterium
CCCGGAATCCTCTTTTGATTCGACCAATTTGATTGACACCCCTATGGCTACCTCCTATACTACCGTTGCCTTTGACCCATGTCCTTCCGTCGATCAGTCCGATCGATCCTGGACAGGACGACGTGATTCAGGCTCATGAGACGGTTCCCGGGCACGGGATCGCACGTTTGCATACCGGTTCCCGCGTACCGCGATCCGCAATTCCGGACCTTCACGCCATTCACCTTGCCAATACGGGTACCGACCATGCGAATTTATTTTCCGATATGTAAGCCGTGCCATGTTGCGGCGATCGTTCTCTGCCTTGTGTTCGGCATGTTTGCCGGGGGCTGCGGTCTGATTACATCGGCGAGAAACGACCCCGCCGCGACGCCGGAGGTTCAACCCGAAGCGTCGGAGACCGATGATGAAACACCGGAAGCCGGGTTGTCCGGTGATCCGGCCGAACCGGCCGCCGTGACCTCGACGCCCGCTCCTGTTGCGGAACCCACCGACGGATACAGGGTCCAGCTCTATTCGTTTACGAACCGCGAGGCGGCCGAAGCCGCGTTAGAGCGGGTGAAACGAACGCTGGAGGAGTGGTCGTACGGCGTTTACCTGCAAGAAGAAACCGGAAGTTTCAAAGTCCGCGTGGGTGACTTCGTAGTGAAGGAAGATGCCGACCTCTTGCGCGACTGGTTCAGAGAAAAGGGCTTTGTCGATGCCTGGACAGCCAGTACGCTGGTGCATGCGCCCTGACGAATAGACCCGAACAGCATACGTTCCGGATTTCAAAGGGAATACCTCCGCTCCGAGGGGAATACCTCCATATGTCCGCGCGTCAAGATTCCTATGCCCCCCTGGATCCCGGCCGGCGCGTCCTCATGGGAGCCGGTCCGAGCGACATGCATCCGAGGGTCTACCAGGCCATGGGCGCTCCGCTTACCGGACACCTGGACCCCTATTTCATCGGGGTCATGGACGATATCAAGGCGTTGCTTCGTTACGCGTTCCAGACCCGGAACGACATGACGCTCGCGATCTCGGCAACCGGTTCGGCCGGCATGGAGACCTGTGTCTGCAATCTCGTCGAGCCGGGAGACGAAGTGCTCATCTGCGTAGGCGGCGTCTTCGGAGACCGCATGGCCCAGATGGTCGAGCGCCACGGAGGCCGGCTGATTCGACTCGAAAGCGAACCCGGTCAGCCGTTTACGCCGGAACAGCTTAGGAAGGCGCTGACAGGCTGCCAGCCTAAACTCGTGGGCCTGGTACACGCGGAAACGTCCACGGGCGTGTTGCAGCCCCTCGAGGAGATCATCGCCGTCATCCACGAACACGACGCCCTCGTCCTGGTCGACACCGTGGCGTCCCTGGGCGGAACGCCGGTCAAGGTCGACGAATGGTGCATCGACGTCTGCTATACCGGCAGCCAGAAATGCCTGAGCGCCCCGCCGGGTCTGGCGCCCCTTACGTTCAATGACCGCGCGCTGGAGGCGATTGCCTCGCGCAAGACACCAGTAGACAGCTGGTACCTGGACCTCTCCTTGATCAACGCATACTGGGACGGCGACCGGGTCTATCACCATACCGCGCCCGTGAGCCTGTTCTACGCGTTGCGGGAAGCCCTCGTCCTCATCCACGAGGAGGGTCTGGAGGACGGCCATCTCCGGCATGCGCTGAATTACGAGGCGTTCCGGGCCGGAATCGACGCCATGGGCCTCGCGTTCTACGTCGATCCGCCCCACCGCGCCCCGACCATCAACCCCGTCCTGGCCCCGGAGGGTATCGACGAAGCAGGAGTTCGGCGCCGCCTGCTCGAGGAATACGGACTCGAACTCGGTGGCGGCCTCGGCGCGTTGAAGGGCAAGGCCTGGCGAGTGGGGCTCATGGGACAGTCCTCCCAGCGGGACCATGTCATGTTATGCCTGGGCGCCCTCGAACAGGCCCTGCTGGCGGAAGGCCACAAAGCAGCGGGCAGCGGTGTGGCTGCGGCGAGCGCCGTTTACGCCGGGTAGACTTGGATTGACCTTTGACACCCATTCATCATTTCCTGACATCCTGGTAGCTGCCGGAGGAGCAAATGTATTTCGTAGAAGAAGAAAACATGTCCACAAAATCGATCGCCCAGGGCGTAAGTATCGCCGTAGCGGGAGGCGACAAGGCCCAGATGTCCTTCGTCACGCTCTCGCCTGGATCGCAGGTACCCTTGCACGATCATCCCCACGAACAGCTGGGTGTCGTGCTGGAAGGTGAATTCGTCATGGTCATCGGCGAAGAAAGCCGGACCATCAGACCGGGCGACAAATACGTGATTCCCGGCGGGGTCCGGCATGGCGTAACGGAGGTCATGGTCAAGTCCGTCGCCCTGGACATATTCAGTCCGCCCCGGGAGGATTACGCCTAAGCGAACATTGCCATTGTCCGCGTCGCCCGGTCCGATCGCG
>JAPOOT010000321.1 GCA_026713285.1 Gemmatimonadota bacterium
GCGGCCATCCGCATGCTCGAATCTCGGTCGTCGACGTTCATCTCGGTCCTTTACCCCCGGTAAATCCTCTCATTGTGCCAGGATAGTTCTTCGGCGGACGGCCGGTCCACTACCTTCCGGGGAACGATAATCTGTTTCCCGTGCAAAGCGTAGTAATCGCGCCCGTTCTCGAACTCCTCCCGAACCTGTCCGCTGACCTCGAAGTGCAATTCAGGGGTCACCGTTACGTATCCGGAATCGAACAGCCCGTGGATGTCGCGCCTCAGCAGCAGTCCGTTCCTGGCTTCGTGGATGCCCCTTCGCTGTAGGGACGGATGTGCACGGCATCGAGGGCCGGCAGCGTCCGTTCGCGGGTAACCGCGCAACGGCGGTCGTAAAGGTCGGTTACCAAGGACCTGAAAGCACCTTGACCGAGACGCGGCTTTACCAGTTGTGGCTTGCCGTAAAGGGTTTGCCCGGCCAGGAGGCCTGAGGGTTCGGCAACGATGCCTGCGGAATCTGCGGGCACTCTGGTAGGCTGCCGGAATTCCAAACGGGCGTTGACTGCGTCCCACAATGCCCTTCCGATTGAATCACTGGTACTGAACGTCTTAAGTGACACTTTGTTGGGCGACCAGCTTGATGTCCATTACGCGAATTCCAGTAAACTTTGGTGTTGTTGGGATTCAGGCAGATCGGATCAACGGACAACCGCAACCGGGCGTCTCGCTGATCGAGCCTTACCATTTAAAATAAAAGACGGCAATCATGGCAGGTCAAGTGCCGCCTGTTAAATGGGGACTTTGACGTTTGGAACACCGCGCGAGTGCTTCCAGATTGCCTTGACCAAATGTACCGTTTAGTTTACTGATCGTTGGCACAATTGATCTCAGGAGTTACAAGGGAATTACAGGTGAGTAAGTGATTGGATTGATTCATATCTTATGTTGCGTAATTGATTTTATATATCGGAAACAGTACATAGGGGATTTGTGTGGTGAACAGTAACTCAAAAGACCAAAATGAACGGCGACCACGTAAACGAAGCACCAAACATGACAACTCGGGGGACGAAAACAATCCCCCAGCCAACCTGGCAGAGGCGATACGCGCCCGTTTTGCACCATTGGGTGGCATAGAACTGGAATTGCCTCCACGCGAACCCATGCGCGAGCCGCCCGAATTCGAGTAATGCGAACGTACTTATGCTTACCCTGACCTGTGTGCGTGCGAAATCGCGTAGAGTCCGACACCTTTGACTTTACCGGAACCTGTGCCATGTGAAACTGTCAACTCCGCACTGGAATCCCCAACCTCACAAAGGACACCCCATGCCCCCGATCGACATCGGCTCGCGTCGTGAACTCTTCGTAGACTCCTTTCTGATCGACACCCTAACAGACGCCCACCAACACCTCCACGACCCCGTTCTGAAGGAGACGGTATTCCGAGTAGAGGAACCGCTGGAGAACGCCTGTACGGGTTG
This sequence comes from Gemmatimonadota bacterium, assembly GCA_026713285.1. GTDB lineage: Bacteria > JAAXHH01 > JAAXHH01 > JAAXHH01 > JAAXHH01 > JAAXHH01. Next base: position 1,466 of record JAPOOT010000321.1, read on the forward strand.
CTACAACCTGGTACAGACCGACGGTAAGGTCCTGATGTATTACCGCGGCTATCACCCCATGGGGAAACACGAGGATCTGCCCGAGGGTTGGGCGGAAACGCAGACGACAAATCTGCTGGTCAGCGAGGACGGCATACACTTCGAACGGCCGAGCCTGGGGATGGTGGAGGCGGAGGGATCGAAGCAAAACAACATCCTCGTCCGGGGCCGCGAAGCACACAACTTCTGCGTCTTCCTGGACGGCAATCCGGAAGCGCCGCCCGATCAGCGTTTCAAGGCCGTCGGTGGAGAAGGCAGGGACAGTCTCTTCGGTTTCACTTCATCCGACGGATTGACCTGGAAACCGGTGCAGGACGGTCCCCTCGCGATCACGGGCGCCTTCGACTCGGTGAACGTGCCCCTTTGGGATGACTACGCGGGTTGCTACCGCCTCTTCAGCCGGTACTTCGAACAGACGGGGGACGACGGCGTCGGGGTCCGGGCCATTCAGAGCTGCACCTCGGAGGATTTCATCCACTGGACCACGCCCGAACACCATGTGTACGGCGAAGGCGTCCCTTTCGAGCACTTCTACACCAACGCCACCACGCCATGTCCGGACGCGGAACACATCCTGCTGTCCTTTCCCATGCGGTTCGTGCCGGAACGGACGAAGGACATCGAGGGCATGGATTACCCCGGCGGCGGGGTGTCCGACGCGGTGTTCATGTCGAGCCGGGACGGCGTCCACTGGGACCGGAGCTTCATGGACGCCTGGCTGCGCCCGGGCCTGGAAAAACGCAACTGGACGCACCGCAACCAGACGCCGGCCGCGGGGATCGTTCCAACAGCCCCGGACGAATGGTCGATGTACGTTGCCGAGCATTACGGCTGGGACACCAATGGCGTGCGGCGTGTGACCGTCCGCCCCCACGGTTTCGCTTCCGTCCGGGCAGGCTACCACGGGGGCGAGTTGCTCACGAAGCCACTGACCTTCGAAGGATCGACGCTGTTTATCAACTACTCGGCGTCCGCCGTGGGCGCCGTGTCCGTGGAGATTCAGGATACGGAAGGTCGAGCCTTGGAGGGATTTGCGGCAACCGACATGGATCCCCTGTTCGGCGACGACCTGGACGCTCCTATTGCGTGGAAGGGATCCGACGGTCTGAATGGTCTGAACCGGCTGAACGGTGTGCCGGTCCGCCTTCGGTTTATCCTGAAGGACGCCGATCTCTTCTCGATCCGTTTCGGAGATTCCTGAGAAGATTCCTGAGAAGAACAGACTCCGGGATTATCCCATCGGCGTTCCGTGTTAAAAGGATAGCTTTGATGAGGATTGAGGACCGGGGCCCAGCGACTTCCGGCTCACCTTGCAGGGGCCCAGCGACTTCCGGCTCACCTTGCAGGGGCCCAGCGACTTCCGGCTCACCTATGCAGCCTTCGGTCTGATTTTTCGGTAAATCACCGGAGTCAGGGAAATGCTGATCAGCAGGGCGAGGGCGATGCCCAGGTTGGACAGGGCAGAGGATCTTAGCGCGGCGCGCGCCACGTCGTCGAGTTCGGCGCCGGCCATGTAGACCTGCATCAGCGACGCCGCGGTGTATGCGTAGATGAAAGTGGAGGGCGTGATCCCGATCATCGTCCCCAGTACGTAGTGTATCTTGCGGATTCCGGACAGGCCGGCCGCAAAGTTGAGGAGATTGAATGGGATTAGCGGGATCAGCCGAAGCTGGAGCATGCGCAGGAATCCCTGGTTCCGCAGTTGGCGGTCGATCCGGTCGATCGGACCCTTGATGTAGCGGGAGATGAAATCGCGGCCCAGGTACCGGGCCAGGTCGAAGGCCAGACCGGCGCCGATGTTCGCGCCGACCAGCACGTAAAGCGTGCCCCACATGGCGCCGAAGGCGAACCCGGCGACAAAGGTCATGACCACCATCGGCACGCCCACCGTCGTGAGGATGGCGTACAGGACGATGAAGACCAGCGGCGCCCACCAGTAGCCCGCGATGGAATCGAAGAATCCCTCCATCGCATTGGGCTGGAGATACTCGCCCAGGGGCGTGAAGCTATAGGCGAGGAATCCGGAAGAGGCTACTGCGAGCAGGATGGCCAGTTTGACGAACGAACGCTTCCGGCTTGTACCCTCGCCGGGGCCTACCTGCCGCATGGCGTGTTCGATTTCTTCATGGATCCATCCCGTTCGGAGCGTTGTAAGTCAGCCCGGAGCATTGGCACTCGGCCCGGCGTGCCGGCAGTCAGCTCCGACCATTGGCACTCGGCCCGGTGTGTCGACAGGCAGCGCTGTGACTATGATCGACCGCTTTACTCCGCGCGCTGCTCGTTGATGCCCCAGTCATAATGCAGGTAGTCGACGTCCACGTCTTTCCGGTTCAGCAACGCACGCGCC
>JAPOOT010000123.1 GCA_026713285.1 Gemmatimonadota bacterium
GTTCACCAAGGCCGACGTCCGTGCGTTGTCCGAACGGCTTGGCTTGCCCACGGCAGACAAGCCCTCCCTCGCGTGCCTTTCGTCGCGTTTTCCCTATGGCGACCCCATCACCATCGAAGCGCTCGAGCAGGTCGGCCGGGCAGAAGCCTTCATCCGGGGCCTGGGCCTCAGGCAGTTCCGGGTGCGCCATCACCGGAACATGGCCCGCATCGAAACGGAACCAAGCGATCTTGCGAAGGTCGTCGAACACCACGACGAGATCGCGGCTTACCTGAAGGAAATTGGTTACGATTACGTCACGCTCGACCTGGAGGGATATCGCACCGGCAGCATGAACGAGGTGCTGAAGAAGCGGAAGGCCACGACCGCCGTTTGAACCCAACGCGCGCCGCTTGAACCCCACGCGCGCCGGCTTGAACCACGAAAGGATCGACCATGTCTGCCTTTGAACCTGCCTCATACGGATCCGTTTTCGCGGACCTGCTCAAGTCGCCCCGCATCATGCCGCTGGGCCCGGGCGAAGAAAACACCCCGGCGAAGGCCGACCTGGAAGCTTTGGACCTGGAGGAGGCCTTCGGCCCGAACCGCATCGCCGACCGTGAGATGGCCGAAGGGTGTGTATCCGGCCTGTGGCTGTACCACGATTTCCTGGTCACCTCCCACACGCTCAGCCAGCAGATTACCACGCCCACGGGAAGCTACTGGCACGGCATCATGCATCGCCGCGAGCCGGATTATCCCAATGGCAAGCACTGGTTCGGCCGCGTCGGCGAACACGACATCTACCCCGAGTTGAGGGACGAGGCGGCGACGATCGCATCCGGCACGGACAACCTTCCCGATCAGGCCGCTTACCTCATGTCCCAGTCTTCATGGGACCCCTACGCCTTCATCGATCTATGCGAAGGCGCCAACGTGGGCGGCGTCCCGGCCGGCGATCTCTGCCGGAGCATCCAGCAGCGCGAGTGGGAACTGCTCTTCGACTACTGCTACAGCAAGGCGATCGCGTAGTCCGGCGGGTCGGTCAACTCCTCTCCCTGATCTTCCGCATCTTCTCCATCCACGAACGGATCTTTTCTTCCCGTCCCCGGTTGGTGGGTTCGTAGTAGCGATGCCCCTGGATGGATTCGGGCAGATGCTCCTGGTCCACGGCCGCCCCGTCGTGGTCATGGGCGTACTTGTATCCCTTGCCGTGGCCCATTTCCTTCATCAGGCTGGTCGGGGCGTTGCGCAGGTGCATGGGCACGGGCTCGTCGCTCGTCTGCTCCGCGTCCCGCCGCGCCTTTGAAAAGGCCGAGTAGACCGCGTTGCTCTTCGGCGCCGTGGCGAGGTACACCACCGCGTGGGCGAGCATCAGGTCGCCTTCGGGCTGGCCCACGAAATGGACGGCCTGCTGGGTAGAGGTGGTCAGGGTCAGGGCGAAGGGGTCGGCCAGTCCGATGTCCTCCACCGACATGCGGATGATCCGGCGGGCAATGTACAGGGGATCGTCCCCGGCGATGAGCATCCGCGCAAGCCAGTACAGCGCGCCGTCCGGATCGGAGTCCCGCACGCTTTTGTGCAGGGCCGATATCGCGTCAAAGTGCCAGTCTCCACCCTTGTCGTATTGCGGCGCCCGGTGCTGAAGCGCCTCGTCGATCTCTTTCGTGGTCAGCCGTATCCGGGCCTCGTCATCTCGCGGCGTGGTCATGGCCGCCACTTCGAGGGTATTCAGCGCAACCCGCGCGTCGCCGCCGGCCACGGAAGCGAGGTACTCGACCGCTTCCTCGTCCATTTCTATATCCCTCCCGCCGAGGCCGCGATCGCCGTCTTCCAGCGCACCACGTACGATCCTTGCCAGGTCGTCCTCAGCCAGGGGTTCCAGGCGCAGCACACGGCAGCGGGACAGCAGGGCGCCGTTGACTTCGAAGGACGGGTTCTCCGTCGTCGCCCCGATGAGGGTCAGCGTCCCGTTCTCCACGGTCGGCAGCACGGCGTCCTGCTGCAGCTTGTTGAAGCGATGGATCTCGTCGATGAACAGAATGGTCCGCTTGCGGTGCATGCCCAGCCGGTCCCGGGCCTCGGAAGCCGCCCGGTGCAGGTCCTTCACGCCGGCGTTCACGGCGCTCAGCGGCACGAAATGGGAGTCCGTGGCTCGGGCGATGATGAAGGCGAGCGTGGTCTTGCCCGAACCCGGTGGTCCCCACAGGATCATGGAAAAGGGCGTGTCCCGCTCGATGGATTCGTTGAGGAGGCGACCCTGGCCGACCAGCCCCTGCTGGCCCAGGAAGCCTTCCAGCGAATCCGGCCGCATGCGAGCCGCCAGCGGCCCTTCGCGCCGGAGTTGCTTTTCAGCCTGTTCGGAAAAGAGGTCGGCCATGGTTGCTCGGCAATCGCAGACCGGATTTGCACGGTTCGGTTCTAATGTCAGATGGATTCGTTTTTTGGGTCGTTTCTTGGTGTAATATAACGAATCATAATTTACATCGACATCAGATTCTACTGGAACGATCACCATATCATTACCGATATTGTGGTGCATCCAAAACTGGGGAAAACGTGACCATTCAGTCGAGTGATACCGGTCCGTTACGGTCCTGACGAGGGGTTTCCATGTTCCGCAACTACTTCACGGTGGCTCTCCGCCACCTGAATCGCCAGAAGGGCTACTCGTTCATCAACGTCATGAGCCTGACGCTCGGGATCGCTTGCTGTCTCCTCATCCTGCTCTACATCCGCGACGAATTGAGCTACGACCGGTTCCACGACAAGGCGGACCGTATATACCGCGTAACCGCCGAACATCGGCAGGGGAACCGGGTCTCGCAAAACGCCGATGTGCTGATCCCGATAGCCAAGTTCATCCGGGCCGACTTTCCCGAAGTGGAAGACATGGTCCGTTTCGTGCCCCCGGGTAACGCCTGGATGGTCAAGTACGGCGACAAGGGATTCTACGAGCGAGCGTTCTATCTGGCCGACAGTTCGGTCTTCAATGTCTTCAATGTGCCCCTTCTGACGGGCAATCCCCGGACGGCGCTGGATGGCAACGACAAGGTGGTGCTGTCGGAATCCGTCGCGCGGAAGTACTTCGGCGACGAGAATCCCATGGGGAAGATCCTGGACGCCGAAGGGTCGTTTCATCTGGTGGTGACCGGAGTGATGGAGGATCTGCCCGCGAATTCGCACCTGGGATTCGACATCCTCGCGTCATTCCGGATCCAGGAGGCCTATCTGGAAGTACCCCTCGACGAGTTTGGCTGGCGCGCGTCCTACAGCTATCTCCTGTTGCGAGAGGGAAGCGACCCGGCCGAGCTGGAGGCCAAGCTGCCCGCATTCGTGGAGAAGTACCTGGGCGACCGGTACCGCAACGAGGAAGA
>JAPOOT010000069.1 GCA_026713285.1 Gemmatimonadota bacterium
ACGACTATGCCACGGCCCAGATGCCCGGCAACCGGAAACCGGATTTCTCCCTCAACAACGTATCCATAAGGACGGCGGCGCCCGAACGGGTCCGGGTGCTCAGCAGCGCGGCGTTTGATCCCGGCGACTCGGCAGACACCGGCCTGTCTACCGGCACGACGGATGCCGTACCGCTTCGTGGCGTCTGGGATTTCATTGCCCGCAGGCATGAACACGTGGCCGAACTCGCCGGCACGTTGCCCGGCCTCGGGATGGACTTCCTTTGGACCGTGGCGCCGGCCGCCAGTTACACCGGGGGCGCCGCGGTGACGGGCGACGTGCGTTTCGAATCGTGGGCCATGCCCATCCTCAGCCGCGTGGGCGGCACGCCGACGGCCTGGTACGCCGGCGTCAGCGCCCCTCGCGAGCGCGAGATCACCGGCGACTACGCAGCCGCCCTGAACGCCCGCGGGGAGGACGTCGGCCTGCCTTCCCGGCTCGACATGGCTTACCTGAACCGCCACCTCTTCGAGCCGGCCCGCGCCATCGCCCGGCACAGCCGCCTCCAGGGGGCCCCGCAGGCCATTGTGCACGACTGGGAGCCCCATATCACCCGTCCGCTGCATGCCTATGCCGCGACCGACGCATTCGACGATCTGCATTTCCGATACTTCATCCGCCATCTCGTCCGGAACGGTCTGTACCACGGCGACGAATTCAAGTCGCTCATGGGACTGGACCGGGAAGACCGGTTCGAATGGCTGCTCAAGTCGGGACACCTCGAGACCTACATCAATCTCCAGGAAGCCAACGCCGAGCGCCTCGGCACGCTGTACCGGCAGTCCATGGACGAAATCAATCCCCGGCTGCGCCACGGCGCCTTCGTCCGCTCCCTGCGGCCGGACTGGTATCGCCTGGGATTCTGGCGGGGCGCCGGCACGCCGGAACGCCCCTTCCTCGTGTTCTCCTATGAACGTCCTCCCGACTGGTACGCGGGCTTCCTGCGCGAGAGGGGAGTCTCCGCCCGTGTAATCCCCGTCGGGCTGCTGGGCCTGATGAACGGCGAGGACCTGCAGGACCTCCTCCGAGAAACCTCCGAACGAGATGGCTACGCCCTCGAGCGCGGGATCTGGCTAGTCGCCGACCCGGGCGAGGAATCCGGCCTGAACACGCCTCCCGAAGGCATGACGCGGGAAGCGTTGCTGGAGGCGGTGCGGGATGGGGACGGGGAGTAGCGAAGCCGAAGTATTCTGCCGTAGTCTGTAAGACAATATCCAGCGATTTAAAGAGATACGAGAAGAAACTGAGGCTAAGGGGAGAAATGAGGTAAACACTGGGTACATCGGAATGCAAGCGGATATGTGAACGCCCGGCGGTACGATCGCCGGGTTTTTTTATTGTAGAAAATAGAAATTGTCTACGAGAAATGGGGATTCCCGGAGACTAATTCCTGTAGACCGCGCGGCACATGCTGGATTCAGTTTTAACATTAGGTCGGGTCCCCCGTTAAAAGATCGACGCTTTCTCTCGGAACTGCGCATTCCGAGACCAGCAACCGAGTTACCTGGTACCTGGACAGAGAAGGAGGTCGCATCGAATGAGAACGGCGGATTGATCTATATCGAACGAGGAAAGGAGGCTTACGGCAAATCAAAGACATTCGAAGGATAAACTACACTGGTTCGGTTACAAATCAGAAATCGAGGAGTACAGATCATCATGAAAAAACTCATTCTCTCAGTGTTTATGTTCGCCCTGATCGCTGGTGCGAGCGTCAATTCAGCGGCCAGTTCGCCACTGGCTGAAACTCCGGGCATCGCAGCGTCGCCGAACCTCGCTTACTGCTTGTGGGGTTCCCCGGCAGCCCTGACCGGCGGTGGTGTATTGGGTAGCTTAGCTGGTGGTACAACAGCTGCTTGGATGATATCAACCGGCTATGGTCTTGCGGCCTGCGTTGGTGCTGCAACGGGAGTTGGCGCCGTGGTTCTAGGTGCTGGAATTTAGTAAGCCAGTCCGTACGAAGGATGGAGGTCGCAAAGGCCTCCATCCTACCTCGGAATTCAAAGGACTAAACTTGAAGTGGCATCTAGATCAACGCGCATAACAAGCAAACTGCCTTTTTTAATTTCTTTTTCTTCCGTCATTGTCGGCTTGGGTTTAGGAGCAGCAATGCCTCTGGATATGATTGCGAACGAACCAACAGATCCGGGTACCTCCACACTCATGCTCGATTCACGTTCCTTTTTGGATGGCGGGGATGAATGGCGTTTCATTTTTAGCACCAATTTCCTCGTTTCCATGAAAATACTGTTGGGCCTTCTGTCCTTTGGATTGGTCAGTGTTGTGATATTGGGCTGGACAGGAACTATCGTGGCATGGTCTACACTTTCAGCGCTCGATTCCGGCGCTTCGATTCACGCTATAGCCGCTTTGATCCTGCCCCATGGCGTGATCGAGGTGGCGGGATTTACGTTTTTCGGAGCCGTGGGATGTGAAGGTCTGGTCCTCTTTTACCAAAAACTCAGGTACGATTCATGGCTCATTGATTCGGATAGGTTGGCCGTGAATGTACGCAGACTCGTCACCGGATTCCTTCTGATCTCGGCGGCTTCGATTATAGAAACCTTTGTCACTGGACAGATAGCGAACAAAATCAACTGAACGGACAGAATATGGATATTCCACGCAGGACATCCGACAGGCTGTCGTCAATCAGTGTAGCCGAACCGCTCTGGACGGGCATCGGCATGTTTGTCACGTACCTGATTATGAACGGGATCGTACTTTTCCTGACTTTCAGGACAGTTGCAGGGCAAATACCGGATCATCTTACCGAAACATATGCACAGATTTTCTCAGTTATGTTCATAACCATGACATTGGGCGTCACATTAGGCGAAATCGTGATTTTCGTGTTCGGTTGGCTGTTTGTAATGATCGTTGTTGCGCTATTGAACAGTAGACGTCGTCATCGCGCGCTGTTTGGATGGCTGGGTGTCGCATACACCCCGGTTACAGTGTATTCGATCATGGCGGTCGTTCTCATGCTTGTGTTTTCAGATCAGATGGTCTATGCAGGACTGTCGAACCTGGCCACGATCGATCAATTGCCCGACGAGCTCACGAAGATTCAGGATATTGGGTTGCTTAAGTGGATTCGATACGGTCGGTATATTGCTTTGACCCTGGTGGTCGCTTTTGCCATCGAAGCGGTACACAGGGTCTGCTCGATGTCCAGGTTCAAAGCAGTCGGCGTGATTCTGACATACGTCGCGCTAAACGGCCTGGTACAAGCCATTATTTCATGACGCTGGTTTGAAGAGGGAAACAGTGGTCGATTCTACAAAACGCTTATACGAGGAAGCTGGCGGCGCTTCATCAATCGATGGTGAACCAATCCGGTTGACCTGGCGCGATAAACTGGTCGAATTCGGGTTGAACATGTGTGTGATCCTGGTGGGCATGTTAATCGCGATATTCGTGTTCTTATGCATACTGTTCACTGCGGACGACATGATTGAAAAGGCAGTTCCGGGTCTATTGGACCAAGGTTCGATAACGATTGTGTTACTGGTCATCCTGTCGGCCACCGTGGGAAACGCCTGTGCATGGTTGTGTTCTCCATATCTGGTACGTTTCATCTACCGTGGTTATGAGTTACGGGATGAACGGCTGGATCGGTCGGTCGGGAAGCTCATTTCGGCCATCGATATGGACATTGCGGCGGAAACCCTGTACACCATCAAGAGCAGGACGGCCAACGCGATGGTAGCCGGGCTTTTCCGCAAAAACAGGTACATCTTCTTTACGGACAAGCTTCTGGCAAAAGCGAACGAAGAGGAGATCCTGGCGATATTCGCCCATGAATTGGCCCATGTTCGTCACAGGCATCTGCCCAAGATGCTGTTGGCTACGCTTATGTGGGTCTGCGGGATGCAGGCCTTCCTGTATCTGATAGATTTCAGTGCGTATTTCGATGCATTGGATGAGTCTTTTAAAATGTGGGCGTACGGGCTTTTAAATACCGTGAACGTGTGGCTTCTCATTTTTCTGGTCATTTACCCGTTATCGAGGCGTAACGAATACGAAGCAGATGCTACGGCGGCAAAGTGGGTGGGCACGGAGCTATACAAACGGGCGCTCTACCGACTGCATCAAGTCAATGACAACTTAAAGCCACCACCGAAGCTTGTTAAAGTGCTTCTGACCCACCCCACGATGCAGAACCGTCTCGACCGCGTGTCAAGGTTGGACGCACAATAGTCGAACCAAATGCAGATGGAATGGATGTAAACCGATGAAGATGTTTCGATTTGTCATACTGCTGCTGACCATCGGCGCGCTGACTTACCTGCGCTTCGCTTCCTACGGGGCGTTGCCGGACTCCCTTGCGCTGTCCGAATTCGCCAGGATCATATCCGCGTTCTCCGAGGAGCCCGGCCACTTCCCGGGGGACAACTTCGTTTCAAATGAAACGTCCTACCTGCACGTTGTCCCGACCGTAATCGAACTGGGCAAACGCGGCGGCGTCTATATCGGCGTCGGTACGGAACAGAACTTCTCCTACATCGCCGCCACGAGACCGGAAATCGCTTTTATCGTCGACATCCGTCGCGAAAACCTGCTTCAGCATCTCCTCTACAAGGCCTTGTTTACGCTGGCCCCGGATCGAACGTCCTTCCTGATGTTGCTGTTCAGCAGAAAGAACCAGGAAGGCGGATTGGCTTCGAACGGATCACCGGAGAAATCATCCTCCATTACGGAAGTCCTGGATTTCATCGAGACGTCGACCATGGCCGATTCACTGCTTCTTGAAGAGAATTGGAAGCGGCTCAGACGGGAAGTAAGCATGTATGGAATCGAAGACGGGGACGATCTCGACAAGATGCGCTACATATACCGGTCGTTTTACGAAAAACAGCTTTCGATCCGTTACGCCGAAACTCGACTGGGAAACGGCCTGTCCTATCCTACGTTCAAGGACCTGATGACCGGTACGACGGTAGAAGGAGAATTCGCCAGTTTC
>JAPOOT010000169.1 GCA_026713285.1 Gemmatimonadota bacterium
CTGGCCGCTCGTGCGCACCCTGTTTCACGGTCTGATAGACTATGACGACGACCTGAACCTGGTACCCTGGCACGCGCGATCTTGGACGATCTCCGAGGATGGACGGACGATCACATTCAAATTGCGCCAGGACATTCGATTCTCGAACGGCCGGCCGATAACTTCCGAAGATTTCGCCTATTCCCTACAACGGATTCTGAATCCGGCCGTCAAGTCACCCGGACAGGGATTCTATCGGAATATAGCCGGTGCAAGAGGGTTTCAGGACGGTTCGGCGGACCGGGTCTCCGGCCTGCGCACCCCCGACCTGGAAACCCTCGAGATCGAGCTGGTCCAACCCGATCTGCCTTTTCTCTACTGTATCGCCATGCCCTTCGCCTATGCCGTTCCCCGCGAAGAAGTGGAGCGGCACGGGGACGAGTTCGGCCGGTATCCCGTGGGATCCGGCCCCTTCACGCTGGCGCGGTGGCAACGGGGCACGGGACTGAGGCTTGAGAAGAACCCGGGCTACTACCGCGCGGACGATATCCGGCTTGAAGCCATCGATCTGATGGTCGGAGGGGATGAGACCCTGCACATGATGATGTTCGAGCGCGGCGAGCTGGATATCGCGAGTGTCACGTCAACGGGTATTCCTGACGCGGACTTCATCCGGGTTATGAACGATCCCGTGCTCAGCAAGCGCGTCGCACACCAGCCGTTGAACGCCATTCAGTACCTGTCGATGAACACCGAACTGCCGCCTTTCGACAACGTAAACGTGCGCAGGGCGGTGAATCACGCCATCGACCGCGAGCGTATCGTAGGCCTGATCAGCGACCGGGGGATTCCCGCTCGTGGCGTGCTGCCGCCCGGCATGCCGGGATTCAACGAAGCCCTCGCAGGATATGATCACGACCCTGAAAAGGCCAGGACCCTGCTCGAGGAGGGCGGGTTTACGGAAGGATTTACCACCGAGCTCATGGTCACGGCCCAGAGCGGCATAGATTCCAAGATCGGACAGGCGGTGCAGCAGGACCTCGCGGAGGTCGGTATCACCGTGGAGATCAGGCCGGTGACCGGTCCGACGCGAATCGAAGCGACGGGCCGGCGCGGAGCGGTGCCCTTCGCCACCTTCGGCTGGTACCAGGACTATCCGGACCCGAGCAATTTCCTCGACGTGCTGCTGAATGGCAACCGGATCACAGAGGTACACAGCACCAACGTGGCGTTCTATGACAATGAGCGGGTCAATGCTTTACTGAACGAAGCGTCCTCCAGTACCGACCAGGGCCATCGGCTGGCCCTATACCAGGAAGCGGAACGGCTGATCGTGGATGACGCACCCTGGGTATTTCTGTACTACCCGCAGATGTACCTGCTTCGTCAGCCGTGGCTGAAGGGACTGAAGCTCAATCCGGTCTGGCCCATCCGCTACGAACTGATGTGGATCGAACCATGACAAACAAGACGGACCATCGCGGAAGACCAACATGCTGAATCGAATCCTGCGGCGCCTTGGCTGGGCGGTCGTGATACTGTGGGGAACGACGGTGATTACGTTTCTCATCGTCCACGCGGTGCCGGCCGATCCGGTCAGGGTATACGCGGGGGCGAATGCGGACGCGGAGACGATCGAGCGGATCCGATCGGAAATGGGTTTCGACGATCCCCTGGTCGTTCAGTACGGACGCTATATCGGCAACCTGTTGCAGGGCGATCTCGGCACGTCCCTGGTGACGGGAGAACGGGTGCTTGACGCCATTCTGGTGCGGTTCCCAGTCACTTTCTCCCTGGCCCTGACAGCGGTTTGCCTTTGGATGCTGATGAGTGTGCCCCTGGGTGTCCTTACGGCGAAGTACAGGGGCCGTGCCATAGACCGGACCGTGCTCATCGTATCCCTGGTCGCCATATCCCTGCCCGTATTCTGGCTGGCGCGCATGTTGCAATACTACCTGGCCTATCGGACCGGCTTGTTTCCCGTGGGCGGGCTGGCGGGCTGGACCCACATCATTCTGCCCGCGGTGACCCTTGCCCTGGTCATTACGGGCTACTACGCCCGCCTGGTCCACACGAACATGGTGGAGGTGCTGAACGCCGATTACGTGCGCGTGGCCCGCGCCAAGGGGATCCCCGAATATGTCGTGTTGTTCAAGCACGGACTGCGGAACGCGGTAATCCCCGTCATCACCATCCTCGGCCTCGACATGGCTGCGCTCATGGGCGGCGTGGTGTTCACCGAGAACGTATTCGCCCTGCCCGGACTGGGCGTCCTGGCCCTGCAATCGGTCTTCAATCTCGACGTACCCATGATCATGGGCGTCGTACTCTTCTCGGCCGCGATGGTAGTCTGTGCCAATATCGTGGTCGATTTCGTGTACATGTGGATCGATCCGAGAGTCGAGGGAACTTAGCGATTTGCGGATCGGGGGCCTGCAAAGCGCTGCAGGTTGCTACCGCGTCTGCCGCAACTGCTGCGACCCGCCGCACACACGCGGACGCCAGCCTTGATCAGGAAATCAGCGCGGTGGCGCTGGTCAGGAAAGCAGGGCAGACGACAGCAGGTCCACCACCAGTTCTTCCTCTTCGTACCCGTAGGCCAGCCAGAACTGGTTCTCGTCGTGATCAAGGATCATGGTGGGGAACTTGTCGGCGTGGAGGGACCGGCGCAGTTCGAAGTCCTTGTGGAGCAATTCGTCGGTGTGGTTTGAAACGAGGTCCTCGCAGAAGCGGTCGGCATCCAGTCCCGCTTCCCCGGCGAGTTGCGCGAGCGTCTCCGCGTTCGACGGATTCCGCGCTTCGAGGTAATAGGCCCGCTGAATGGCGTTAAACATCGCCTCCGTCCCTTCCGGCCGTTGCATCCCGGCGGCGATGACCGCCCGGCAGGCAGGGTAGGTCGATCTTCGCGGTTCGCAGTTCTGCCAGAAATCCCAGTTGAATTCCGCCCCCGTCCGTTCTGCGACCAACCGCCACTGGGACTGCACGTAGGACCGGGTTTCACCGGACATGGGTTCTTCAGAGTCGCGGGCCAGGCCGCCCATGACGTAGCGAATGGGGATTTCGACCGGTAGCACGCCGGAGACCGACTCCAGCACGGGGCTGAATCCCCAGCACCAGGAGCACATGGGATCGGCGATGTAGTAGAGCACGTCCCGTTGCATGGCACGCCTTCCGCGAGTCGCGTGAAACCAACCAAAAAGACCTGTGCGAGTGTATTCCCGGAACGTATTATAATGAAGCCGAGATCACTTTTCCAAGAGTATAAATCGGGAGGAGACGCACAAATGTTCAACGGACTGGGCATGGACATGGGAAACCTGCCGCGGTTGTCGCGCGCCCGCACGCGATCCATCTCGCCGGAAAACACGGACGGCGGCAAGGGCCGGGGCGGCATGGCAACGGAGGGCACCGGAGCCCATAACGCGCGGCATCTCGGGCAGGGTTGGAAGGTATCCCCATCCTTCGACATCGAAGCCGGCGAAACACTTACGATGGCAGATATAGAAGGATCGGGGGCCATACAGCATATCTGGCTGACGCCCACCGGTCACTGGCGCTTC
>JAPOOT010000252.1 GCA_026713285.1 Gemmatimonadota bacterium
GCAACGCTCAGGGTCGCGCGCCGATCGGCGAAGGAGACCCAAAGCCCGCCGCCCTTGCCGATGTGCCATTCGTCAGCCTCCCGCGGATCGTCAGCGAGGAACACCCGGCCCGCGTCGACTGCGGCGAACGCGCCGAGCTCACCGGGAATCAGAAACTTGATTCGGGCCAGCCGAAACCGCAACTCGCCGTTCCCGTAGAGCGCGGAATCCCCGGCAAAACGGAATTTACGGAATCCACGCATGTTGCCGGTGCCGCCGATGGCCGCCGCTTCGTGGAACGGGTACGTGCCGAGCACGGTCTTGCCACCCACGCGCAGGGCCAGCGTGGGGGAAGCGGGGACGTCGTCTGCCGAGAGGTACGTGGACGCCTCGCCTGCAATGTGACCGAAGGCGGATTCGACGTCCCACAGTTCAGGGTAGATTTCGCCTGCGAGCATGACCCGTACGCCCCGACGGGCATGGTCCGGATTGTCGCGGGTGTCGAAAGCAAGTTCCCCGCGCGCGCCGACCTGGCCGTAGGTCCCGGTCCCATACAGCGGCGTTTCATAGGTGGCAATGAACTTCCCCTCGTGCTTCCCCAATGAAGTATTGGTGATCTTGACGAGAGGCCCGCCCGACAGATTCCACTTTCCATGTGTCAAACCCGAACCCGCAAAAGAAAGCGCCGGCGCCAGTACAAACTGTGCCTGATCCAGCTCGTAGAACGACTCGTCGCGCGTGAGTTCGACATCGTTTCCGAACCCGTTGAAGCGCACCATGTTGATGCCGGAGTATTCCATATCGAGCTGACCGTCCAGGTTCCGCAGCATCTGCCGGAACGTTCCGGAATACGAAGCGAAGGGTTTCGCTCTCCTCCAGGTGGCGATACCTAAGTCGATGACGTGCCGGGTAGCGTATGGATCCTTACGGTAGCCGTAGCTCAACCGGTTGTAGCGCAGCCCCGTGTATATCCCGATATCAGAGGTATAATTGACGATCGGCTTTGTGCCCGACGTGGAGCCCCAATCGAGTTTGTACACGTCCTGCGAGATTGCGCTCTCGTTTCTTGGACGCCTGTACCGGCGCTCGTTGATATGCGCCCTGTTATCGTCGAAGCGGTTCTGGCCGCGCGCGTCGTAGAACCGCGTCATCCTTCGTCCGGCCCGGGACCGGTTCGCGTAGGTGTCGTCACCGCCTCCGCCGTCTACGTGGACCCTGATCCCGGCCCGCTCCCCGAGTACGGCGATTCGATCGTCCCCTCCATGCATGTAGATCCTGACTTCCTTTGTCTCGCGGGGATACAGGATACGGTGGAAGTAGGGGTCGTTCTCCGTACCGGACAGGCTGATGCGAACCTCCAGCGCGCCGTCCGCCCTGTGTTCCAATTCGAGATGTTCGTCCTCGTCCGTCCCCCTGATCTCGACCTTCCTGCTGATGAACCCGTAGTACCGCGCAGCGAACTCGCCGAGGTTATCCCGGCGTACCTTCAACGTCCGGGTAAGGAAGTCCCCCACCTGCCGGTAGTACGGGTCCGGCAGCCGCCGGACGGCATCCTCGATCACCGGGTTCGACAATTCGGAATGTACCGTATCGACCACCGCGTCCCACGCGCTCCACTCCAGCTCGGCCAGCAGCCTGCGGTCCAGTTCCCAGCCCGTGCGGGAGAGTCCCCGGTGGCTCGGGTATTGCTCCTGAAATCGGACGAGCTTGGCTTCGAAACGGCGCACCAGCTTCATGAGCTGGCCATCCAGATCGATAAAGGCCTTGTCTCTGTCTTCCGGGACGGGCAGCCACGTGTAGCAGTCGCCGACCGGGAACTGCGCCCAGCGCCATTGTCCACGGTGCCGGTCCGAATCGCCAATGAGAAAATCGATGAGCCGCGCCTTGAGATAGGCCCGCGCGTCCACGCTTTCGCAGGGCGACTCTTCGAGGCGTTCGTACAGTCTCTCCGAGCCGCTCACCCTGCGGGACCCGGCAAATCCCGGCTCGTTGCCTGCGGCCTCGGACGGATGTTCCTGCAACGTGCCGATCAGTCCGGCATATTCCTCGCGAAACGATCCCAGCCTGGGGTCATCGGGGATCACCAACAGCGTGTGCGGCGCGTGCAGGATGCCCGTTGCCTCCATCAGGGCATCCACCACCAGGCCCGCCGCCGGCAGATGGGCGCTCACGAGATCCTGGATCACGTCCTCCACGACCGTGTCCTTGAGTTCCTCCATCAGCCGCTTCGACGGATCCTTGTCGATGGACCGCACCGTGTAACGGCGGCCGTCCTGGCCCATGAAATGCAGCGAAATGGACTGGCCGGCGCCGCCCGGCCGCATGGGCGACAATCCGCCGCCAACCTTATCGAGATCGAGGACCGGAAGTTCGACCGGCGTCGTCCAAAGTTGCCGGTAGTTCTTGCCATAAACCCACTGTCCGTAACTACTTGCCCTGAATCGTCCTCCCGGTACGGCCGTATGCGTCGAGTCGCCCATCTCGGGGATTGAACGGTGAATCAGCCGGCCAGCCTGGTTCGCCTCGCTTGCCTGGCCTTCTTGACCTGCCTGGCCTGCCTGATCTGCCTGATCTGCCTGATCTGCTTGATCTGTCTGGCCTGCCTGATCTGCTTGGCCTGGTTGACCTGTCTGCTCTTCCTGGCCTGTCTGCCCTTCCTGCGCCGCTGCAGAATCAGCACCCGCAGTAGACAAAACGACCACAAGGAGAGCAGTGAACCACCAAAAAATACGGGGATGGAAGAAGCGCACGATGCGGTTCATATCAGTCTCCTGATCCATACCTTTTTATTTGGCTGGATCCGGTTAATATTTAATGATTTGTAATTTATGAATCTCGAAGTGTTTTGTCTTTCCGTAGTTTAAAGTCGACAGGTTATACAGGCAAGTGTTTCTTACCAGAGCATCACAAATCCATCACTGTATGTAAACCGGATGTGGTTTGAAGCACCGACAAACGGTCTCATGCCCACCTTGCGGCAGGTTCCGGTGAAACTTGACCGGGCGTCGCGGACGCCTTTTATTTGAATACACACCGTTTTCGAACCACCCCGGTGATTTCATGGACAGTCACCGCCAACACCTGGAGCGAACGATGATCGGAAAACTACGCCCAGTCGTTTCGCCGTTGATGATGACTTCCGTGCCGTCGACGGCTGCCAACTCGTTGTTGCCGATGGCCGCTGTGCCGATCCGTATGATCTCCGTGCCGATCCGTATGATCTCCGTGCCGCTGCTGCTCGCCGGGTTTATGACGTTGTCGGTTGTTGGCTGCGCGGAGACGGAGGAGGAGCCTGACGCGCCGGAGATGTCTGAGGTCCCGGAGATGCGGGCAGCACCGGAGGAGCCTGACGCGCCGGAGATGTCCGCGGCGCCGGAGACCCCGGCTGATGCGACGGCCCCGGAGATGCGGGCAGCACCGGAGGAGCCTGAAGCGCCGGAGATGTCTGAGGTCCCGGAAATGCGGGCAGCGCCGGAGGAGCCTGAAGCGCCGGAGGAGCCCGCGGCATCGCCACCGGCCATGCCCTCGCACGAGCCGGTCTACCTCACCTCGGAGGCCACGGAGAGCATGAACCTGCCCTTTTCGGACGCCGTGCGCACGGGGCACCTGCTGTTCCTCTCCGGCCAGATCGGAATGGTACCCGAAACGAAGGAACTGGCGCCGGGGGGCATACAGGCAGAAGCCCGTCAGACCATGGAGAACATAAAGACGGTGCTCGAGGCCAACGGATCCTCCATGGACCGGGTGATCAAGGCGACGGTCATGCTCGCGGACATCTCCGAGTGGCCGGCTTTCAACGAGGTGTACGTCACGTACTTTCCAGGCCACAAGCCGGCCCGCAGCGCCTTCGCCGGCAGCGGACTGGCCTTCGGCGCGCGGTGCGAAGTCGAGGTGATCGCCACGGTGGGAGAGTAGGGAAGATTTGGTTTTAAATATAGCGAAGGACGCCATTCAAGCTGGAAAGGCGGTGTTTGATATGTCACAATCCAGAAAGAAGTCCGCATCTACCGATTCAGAGATCGATCGGGAATTCAAGTCACTGATCGCCGGCCACAGGTTTCTGGTGTCCGACCAAAAGCGGGTACTGCGCAAGATCGAACGCATCGTCGACGCGAAGGCGAAAGAGCAAGGTATCTCTTTCAATAAAGATCAATAGCCATGGCCAAAGGAAAGTGTGGATGTTTGCCAACTCACTGTGATTATTGATACATTTAAATGATCGTTGATGATTCGAGAAAACCGCCGATGCGCCGACTAATTCACAAAACAAGGCACTGGAATCCGGCCGCCCTCCGGCGAAGCCATATCCAATCTCATAAACGGGCTCGGCGAATTGGAACTGATCGAATTCCTATCATCGTGTGTAAATATCGTGAAAGATGCCGTTCAGGCTGGAAAGGCGGTGTATGATATGTCAAAATCAGGAAAGAAACCCGCACCCAACGAATCGGAAATCGACCGAGAATACAGGTCACTGATGGCCGACCAAAAGCGGGTACTGCGCAAGATCGAACGCATCGTCGACGCGAAGGCGAAAGAGCAAGGTATCTCGTTCAATAAAGATCAATAGCCATGGCCAAAGGAAAGTACTGGCACGACGGATTGCAGTTCTCATGCCAGGGGTGCGGCCACTGCTGCACCTTCCCGGGTGGATTCGTTTACGGCAGCGAGAAGGAGTTCCGGCGCATCGCCGAGTACCTGGACCTGCCGTTCGAGACCTTCCTGGAACGGTACACGGAAGAAATCGACGGCCATGTCTCCCTGGTGTCTCCGGACAACGGTCCCTGCGTCTTCTATGACGGGGAGTGTTCCATCTATCCGGTGCGTCCGTCCCAGTGCAGCAGCTATCCCTTCTGGCAGGATATCCTGAAGTCGAAGCGCCGGTGGGAACGGGAAGCGGAGACGTGCGGGGGCATGAAGCGGGGGAAGCACTGGACGCGCAAGGAGATCGAGGTGCAGGCGGCAAGCCGGACGGAGAACCTGATGGCGGCGAAGAAGCGGCCGCAGTCCGAACCGAGGGAGGACGTGCATGAATTAGCACATCACGGCAGGGAATGATTGCATCGACACGGTCGGAAATGATCGCATCGACGAAGAAACCGGTTCGCCGCGGCTCAATCGGCGCGGCTTTCTGAAGATCGGCGCCCTGGCCGGTGTCGCGGGCGTGGCGGCTGCGAATTGCAGCGGCCTGGACGGTTCGGGGCGTGATGCTGGAGGTGGTGAAAGCGCCGCGACCGGCGTTGCTTCGGACCCGGACGCCGTGGCGGCCGATTTGCAGCAGAACGTCTATACACGAATGCTCGGCGTACGGCCCCACATCGGCGCGCACTCGCACCTGTCCAGCATGGGAGGCTCCCGCATGCCGGCGGAGGTCATGGAGGCGATGACCGAGGCCAACCGTTTCTTTGTGGATATGGAGGACCTGCACGCAGCCGCCGGGCGCCGTCTCGCGGAAATCGCGGGCGCCGAGGATGCCCTCGTATCATCCGGCGCCTTCGCCGCGTTGCTTGTAGGCGCGGCCGGCGTCCTTACCGGGACCGACGAGGAACGCATGGCGGTCCTGCCCCGTCCGACCTGGCCGAAGGTCGAGTGCCTTTTTCAGACGCCGCACCGGTTTTTCTACGACAAGGTATTTCAATACGCCGGCATGACCCTGGTGGAAGCCGATACCAGGCAGGCTTACGAGGAGGCGATCTCGGACCGGACGGCGCTGCTCGTGGGACTGTCCTTCATCGAGCATCAGAATACGGGGAGGCCGCCGTTTCCCGCGAAGTACCGCCAGCCCACGCCGCCGGAAACGCTCATGCCGGAGGAGATTATCGAAATCGGCAGGCGGAAGGGCGTGCCGGTCATGATCGACATGGCTTCCGACGTGCGTCCCATCAGAAATCTGAAGCGCTATATCGAAATGGGGGCCGACCTGGTCATCGTCAGCGGCGGCAAGGCGTTGCGGGGTCCCAATTCGTCGGGCATACTGGCAGGCCGCGGAGATCTGATCGAAGCCGCGCGGATGCAGAATGCGCCCAACAACGGCATCGGGCGGGGACTCAAGGTCGGCAAGGAGGAGATCATCGGTCTCATCGCCGCGGTGGAGCGGTTCGTCGAGATCGACGAAGAAACAATGATCGCCGGTTGGAACCGGAAAGCCCGGTGGCTGGCGGACCAGCTCCAGGATATCCCCGGACTCGAGGCCAGTTACGAGATCAATACGGCCGGCTACGCCGACGTGGAACTGATCTGGGACCAGGAGGTCTTTCCCCTTTCCCGGGAAGACGTGGACAAGGCGCTCAAGGATGGAACTCCGAGCGTCATCTACTACGGGGAAGGTATCTGCACCAAGCAGTTCGAAGACGGCGAGGAAGTCCTCGTCGCCAATCGCCTGCGAGAACTTTTCACGCAGGGTAGCTGATGGAAAGGGCGTAAATGGCTGATGATCGGCCTGACAGAGGAGGATCCGACTTCGACGGCTCCGGCGGCGAACGCCTGAACGCACGCGGCGCGTCGGGCGATCAGCCAGCTTCGGGCGATCAGCCAGCTTCGGGCGATCAGCCAGCTTCGGGCGACCGGCCAGCTTCGGGCGATCAGCCAGCCGATGACCGGCTGACCTACGAAGAATCCGGCGTGGATTACGACCGGATAGATCCCCTGAAGGTACTCGCCCAACGTGCGGCGCGGGCTACAGGGGCCAACCTTGATCGCGCGGGTACCCGCGAGGTGGCGGCCAGCCGCGGAGAGTCGGCGTACGTGGTGGACATCGGCGACGCCTATCTCGCATCCATCACCGAATGCCTGGGCACCAAGGCCCTGGTGGCGGACGCGATGCGTGCGGCGTCGAGGGCGTTGGAGGCACCGGAGGAGTCGGGGGAGAAGGAAGCGTCGGAGGCGTCGGAGGGATCGCAGACGTCGCAGGGATCGGAGGCGTCGCAGGAGACGGAAGCGTCGGGGGCTTCGGAGGCGTCGGGAAGGACCTGGTACGACCATATCGCGCAGGACACCATCGCCGCGGCCGTCAACGACATCGTCACCGTGGGCGCCCGGCCCCTGAGCATCCACGCCTACTGGGCCGCCGGTTCGTCGGACTGGTTCGACGACGTGGAACGCATGAACGACCTGGTCGGAGGATGGAAGGCGGCCTGCGACGTCCTGGGCGTGGCCTGGGGCGGCGGCGAGACGCCCTGCCTGACGGGCGTGGTGGAGGAAGGCGCCATCGACCTGGCCGCGTCCTGCGTGGGCATCATCCGTCCGAAGTCGCGCCTCGCCCTGGGCAAGGACCTCGGCGCCGGGGACGCGATCATCCTCCTGGAAAGCAGCGGCATCCACGCCAACGGCCTCACCCTCGCGCGCAAGCTGTCCGAACGGCTGCCCAAGGGCTATGCCACCCCCCTGCCCGGCGGCCGGACGTACGGCGAGGCGCTGCTCGACCCGACCGTGCTCTATCCTCCCGTTACCGAAGCGGTCTTCGCGGCCGGCATCGACCTGCACTACGCCGCCAACGTCACCGGCCACGGATGGCGCAAGATCATGCGCCACCCCGGCAGTTTCACCTACCGCATATCCGAAGCCCCCCCCGTACCCGAAGTGCTGGAGTTCTTGGTGGCCGAGACCCGCCAGACCGCGGAAGAAGCCTACGGCAGCCTCAATATGGGCGCCGGCTTCGCCCTCTTCGTCCGCCCGGAAGACGGGGACGCGGCGGTGGCCTGCGC
>JAPOOT010000108.1 GCA_026713285.1 Gemmatimonadota bacterium
ATCGGAAAAACTCGATTGTTTCATGGACGCGTACCCCGCTTGATCCTGAAGGTGAAAGGGCGCTGCACAACGTACGACCGATACCGAGTTCATATTACCTTATTCATGAAAACAATGCCAGGGACTTGATCAGAGATTCCTATAGTAGATTCGAACAGACGATTCCACTTCCGGATAGGCCTCCACGAGCGTCGGGGCAAGCAGGGCGGAGGCCGTGGGAGCAGAAGGCGGTTATGAAAAAGTGATGGATCATATAGGCAACCGGCACGAACCCACCCGAACCGTACTTTAGCAGAAGACCGCGCTTTCGGGTCGCACCAATACATGGCGATGCGATGGAAGTGTGATGGATAGAAGGATAGGCTGATATCCGAAAGTATC
The DNA here is from genome assembly GCA_026713285.1 of Gemmatimonadota bacterium. Taxonomy (GTDB): domain Bacteria; phylum JAAXHH01; class JAAXHH01; order JAAXHH01; family JAAXHH01; genus JAAXHH01. The sequence goes on from JAPOOT010000108.1 coordinate 382, forward strand.
CTGTCTATAGATGTGGACCAAGCATATTTGATCGTTGACACACCCCTGATTTCCATCCATATAGGATCGGTCCGTCCGGTTCTTTTTCCCTGGTAAATCGCTTTCGCGTTCCTCCCACCATCCGGATAAATCTCCCCATCCATCCATGTCCACTGACCTCTTCTTCTTCGTCCTCCTCTCCGCCATCCTGCATGCCTCCTGGAATTTCGTAGCCCGCCGCAACGCCGGAAACCTAACCGTGTTCTGGTGGTCTCTCTGGGTCAGTTGTCTTTTGCTCCTGCCCTTGGTTGCCGGCGTCGCCATATCGCAGGGCATCCCGGAATTCATGGCCATGCTGGCGGACGGCTGGATTTTCGTCCTGGCCACGGGGATCATCCACACGTTTTACTTCCTGCTCCTGGGCCGGGCCTATGAGTATGGAGAAATCTCCCTGGTCTACCCCATCGCGCGGGGATCGGGGATCGGCCTCACGGGATTCCTGGGATGGCTGCTGCTCGGTGAATCGCTTACGCCGATCGGTGTAGCGGGCATCGGGCTGATCTGCGTGGGTATTCTTTCCATGGGCGTCTCGGTCCTGGGCAGCGCGAAGGGCACGCGGCACGGGTTCGTATCGGCCCTCGGGGTAGGCGCGACCATCGTGAGTTACTCGCTGGTGGACAAGGTGGGCGTGAGTATCGTGCATCCCGTAGTTTACATCTTCGGCATGTTCTTTCTGAGCGCGGCGTTCGCCACCCCGGTCGTCGCCGTCCGCGACCGGGGTCGGCTTTGGCGGAAGCTGGCGGAGACCTGGCGGCCCGTGACGTTGATCGCCGTCGGCTCGACTGCCGCCTACCTGATGATCCTCTTTGCCATGACCGTGGGTCAGGTCGGCTACATCGTCGCCCTGCGGGAATTCGCCGTGGTCCTGGGCGCCCTGTTGGGCTTCGTCTTCCTGAAGGAGCGTGTCACTCCGCTGAAACTGTGCTCCGTCGGGATGATCGTCGCCGGGCTGGTCTTCATCAGGTTCGGCTGAATATTCGATCGGAATAACCTGCAGTGGCATCTTGATTTTAACGCTCCGCCACCGTAAATTGAATATTGGATTCCGAATTCTACCCGACACGTCCTCCGCAATGCCGCCATCGCGGAGTCAACACCAGACGGAGTCAACGATAAAGGAGAATCGCTCACGTGCCCCGACTGAACCGACGCGCATTCATTCGACATTCCGCCGTGGCCCTTGGCGCCATGACTTTCGGCGCATCGGCGCTCCAGGGCCTGATCGCCCGCCGCGCGCGGGCCATGTCCGACGGATCCGCCGGCCTTCAGGCTTCCCGGGGGGAGGGCGGATATGGACCGCTTTCTCCCGTGACGTCCCACAACACCGGCGAGACCATGCTCGAACTGCCGCCGAAATTCGCCTATACCGTATTCGGCAAGAAGGGCGGCCTCATGTCGGACGGCCATCCCACGCCAGCCGCCCACGACGGTATGGCGGCCTTCTCCGCGGAGGACGGCACGGTCCGGCTCCTTCGCAATCACGAAATCAACACGGGCAGTCCGGTCGAGGCCATCGGCAACCAGTCGGCAGCCTACGATCCCACTGCTCCTGGCGGGGTGACGACGCTCATCGTCGATCCCCGGAGCCGCGAACTGGTCCGCGATTTCGTGAGCGTGGGCGGGACGCTGCACAACTGCGCCGGCGGCCCCACGCCGTGGAATTCCTGGATCACCTGTGAAGAGACCACCATGGGCACGGACCGGTTCTTCAGCGCGCGCTGGCTGCAGTACCTGGGCGGATACGACAGGAACCACGGATATTGCTTCGAGGTGCCCGCCGATGCCGAGGAGAGCGTGGCGGCCGACCCCCTTACCGGGATGGGACGTTTCGTCCACGAGGCCATCGCCGTCGATCCCGCCACCGGGGCCGTGTATGAAACCGAAGACCAGAATCCGGGCGGATTCTTCCAGTACCTTCCCGATCATCCTGGCGAGCTCGCCCGGGGCGGCCGCCTGCGCATGCTCGCGGTCGAGGATCAACCGGGATACGACACGCGCAATGGACAGACCATGGGCACGGCCCTGCCCGTGACCTGGGTGGAGATTGAAGATCCCGATCCGGCGGGGGCCGGCCTGGACCGGAACCTGGTATACAAGGAGGGGGCGGACAAGGGCGGCGCCGCCTTCGACCGACTTGAGGGGTGCTGGTACGGCAACGGACGCATCTTCTTCACGTCGACGCGAGGAGGCGACGAGCGCCTCGGACAGGTGTGGGAATTCCGTCCCGACGGGGAAGACAAAGGCGCGTTGACCCTGTTGTTCGAATCGCCCGACGCTTCGCTCATGGCCGCGCCGGACAACGTCTGCGTGAGTCCCCGCGGCGGCCTGATCGTGTGCGAGGACAACCGGGACGGCGTACAGCACATCCGGGGCCTGACGAAGGACGGGCGCGTGTTCGACGTGGCCCGGGACGTGGCCGGCATCGCCTACCGGGGCGAATTCGCCGGGGCGACCTTCAGTCCCGACGGGGAGACCCTCTTCGTCAACATGCAGCGGCCCGGGCTGACCTACGCCATCTGGGGACCGTGGCAGGAAGGCGCTGTCTAGGAATTCGGAACCGTCCGTCCGGAACGGCCAACAGGTAACGTCCGTCCGGAACGGCCAACAGGTAACGTCCGTCTGGAACGGCCAACCGGACGCGCCCCGTCGACAAGTAACCAGCCCATACTCGTGGAGCAACCATTGTTCTCTAATGAAATAAGGGCATTCCGCGCGCGCCTCGCCGCCGGAGAGCTCTGTCTCGGCCCAGCCGTGACCTTTACCGATCCGGCCGTAACCGAGTCCCTTTGCGATTCGGCCGATTTCATCTGGATAGACACCGAGCACGTGGCGATGAACCCGGAGACGGTCACCGCACACCTCATGGCCGCCCGGGCAGGCGGAAAAGCCGCGCTGGTCCGCGTGCCGTCTAGCGCCATCGGGCACGTGAAACCCATCCTCGACGCCGGCGCTCCCGGCATCGTCGTCCCGCAGGTCCGCTCCGCCGCCGAGGTCCGGCACGTGGTGGACGCCTGCCGTTACCCGCCTGCGGGGGACCGGGGTTTCGGCCCCCATCGCCCTTCCAACTATGGCAGGGCGCTTTCGGATTTCGACACCTACGCGGACGACATGAACCGGGAACTCTTCGTATCGGTCCAGATCGAGCACGCCGAAGCCTACCGGGAACTGGAGGAAATCGCAGCCATACCCGGCCTGGACAGCCTCGTCATCGGGCCCGTGGACCTGAGCGGTTCCATCGGCACCCTCGGACGGCTCGACGACGACGAGGTAGTGGCCGCCATGGAGCGCATCATAGACGTGGGACACGAAGCGGGCCTGTCTATCGGAATGGGCATGGGATCGCAATACGCCTTCGGCCGGCGCTGGAGCAGCCGGGGCGTCGACTGGATACAGGTCGACTGCGACTACAGTTACCTGATCAGCGGCTTCGAACGCAGCGCCGCCGGAATCCGTGGCGGCGGTTAGGCACGCCATCTAGAAAGGCATCAGACTGGATACCGATTCCCGCCGGAACGCATCAGAAGATCAACGCTACATACTGAGGACGCCGGCAGAACCGCTGGTTGATTTCTGCACGGCGGCGATGGTCGAAGCAGGAATGCCGGACCGCGACGCCCGCCTGACCGCGGACGTGCTCGTACGCACCGACATGCGCGGGATCTACACGCACGGTACGGTCGCGCTGAGACGTTACGTGCAGTTGATGCGGGACGGCGGCATCGACGTGGGCGCCGTGCCCGAGACTACGGTCGAAGGTCCGGCCTGGGCGCGGATCGACGCCCGCCGGGCCGTGGGCATGGTTGCGTCTCACTACGGCATGACGGTGGCCATGGACAAGGCCGCGCACTGTGGGATCGGCATGGCCACGGTACGCCGGAGCAACCATTTCGGCGCGGCGTCGGCCTATACGGTCATGGCCGTGGAAAAGGTGGACCGGCCCATGATCGGGGTCGCCATGAGCAATACCGACGTGGTCATGAACATCCCCGGCGGCCGGGGCGCGGCGATCGGAAACAACCCGCTCTCCTATGCCGTCCCGGCCCGTTCCCAGCCGCCCATCGTCCTCGACATCGCCATGAGTACGGTAGCGGGGGGCAAGGTCGCCTCGTACCAGGACCGTGGCGAACCGCTTCCGGAAGGATGGCTCACCGACGCGGAAGGACTTCCCACGACGGACCCCGGCATTTTCACCGTCACCGGCGCCCTGACGCCCTTCAGCGCGCACAAGGGATACGGTCTGGCGCTGCTGGTGGAATCCCTGGCCGGTGTGCTGGCGGGCGCGAGGGTCACGACGGACATCCTTTCCTGGGCAAAGGTCTCGGACGACACCTGCGACGAGGGACACACGTTCATGGCCATCGACGTGGGCGCCATGATGCCGCTGGACGGTTACTACGAACGCATTGACGAATTGATCCGCCGCATGCGGGAAGCGCCGAAGGCTGCCGGCGTGGAGCGCACCTATGTCCCGGGCGAAATGGAATACGACAGCGAGATTGTTTCAAGACGCGAAGGCGTCCCCCTGACGAGGATGGCCGCGGCAAACCTGGCGGGGCTGGCCGGGGACACGGGCCTGGTCGAAAGATTGCCCTTCGACCCGCCGTGACCCGCTCCGGCCGCTAAGGAAGACCGGTCCCTGCCCATTGCGCCACAGGCCGCTAAGAGAGTCCGGACCTCATCAGTGGCGCCGCAGGCCGCTAAGAGAGTCCGGTCCTCGTCGCCAATGACGCCGGCGGACTGCAGACAGGAGTGAGAAATGCCCAGAGTCAACCGCGCAGTGGAACTGCTCAGTCGGGGCCAGCCCATATACTACGGCGGCGCCGGCGAACTAAGTTACGAAAAGGGCGTCGAAGCCTCGGGGAGATGGGAGGACTACCTGTGCGTCGAAATGGAGCACGGCCTCTTCGACCTGCCTGGTCTCAGAGCCTTCATGACCGGGCTGATGGACGCCGGTCCCACGCCCTCCGGGCACCTGACGCCCTGCGTGATCGTCACGCTGCCGACGAACGGTACCAGTGAAGCGGTGATGCGGGCGAACGCGTGGATGGTCAAGCAGGTCCTGGCCCAGGGCGTTCACGGAATCCTGCTGTGCCACGCGGAGACTCAGGGCGCCGTGCGGGCCTTCGTGGAGGCGGCGCGTTACCCCTTCCAGATGCAGGGCGTGGGTGAAGGGCTCGAGGTGGGCCAGCGCGGCTCGGGGGGCCAGGGCTTCGCGGCGCGCGCCTGGGGACTCACCGTGCAGGAATACGTCCAGCGGGCCGACGTTTGGCCCCTGAACCCTGAAGGGGAACTGATGCTCGGCCTCAAGATCGAGAACCGGCGAGCCCTGGCAAACGTCGACGACAGCCTCACGGTACCCGGCATCGCCTTCGCCGAATGGGGTCCGGGCGACATGGGCATGTCCTTCGGATACCCGGACGGCCACGACCCGCCGTACCCGCCCGAGATGATCGCCGCGCGGGCGGCGGTGCTCAAGGCCTGCAAGTCCAACGGCGTCGCCTACCTGAACGGCGTCACGCCCGACAACGTCACCGACATGATCGACGAGGGCGTCATGGTCGCAAACGCGACTCCCGAGGCGGCTGAAATCGGCAAACGGTATTCAGGACGGTAAGCGGACAGCCATAGCCCATGACGACTTTTACCGTGTATTTCGCCGGCGACCTCTTCGACCACAAGCACCTGGCCGGCAACGCCATCCTCGCGGAAGCCATAGACCGCCGGTCCGCCGGCAGGTACGCCTGCGTGGTGCCCCAGGACCTCGAACAGGCCTCGGAACGGATGGTCGACATCCGCAACCAGGATCTAAAGCAGGTGATGGCCTGTGATCTGGCCCTGTTCAACTTCGATGGGACAGACCTGGACTCGGGCACGGTGGTGGAGTTCATGATGGCAAAGATGCTCGACATCCCGTCTGTCCTCCTCCGGTCGGACTTCCGGGCTTCGGGCGACCAGGAGCGGGAAGGCGACGACTGGAACCTCATGTGCTCCTTCTATCCCCGGTCCAAAAAGGTACAGTTCAACGCCATGGCGTGGTACCAGGACGCGCGGCAGACGGGCGGGCCGGGCGGGCTGCAGGACGCCATGAAGGCGGACGGGCCGGGCGGGCCAGGCGGGCTGCAGGACGCGTGGAGGGACCGGCTGTACGGCCGGATCGCGGACGCCGTGATCGAAGCGCTGGACGCGGTGCGGACCGAACCTTGCGCCTTTGGCGATGACGAAGCCCGTGTCAGGACCGTTTATGAATGGGCTACCCGGTTTCCTGGGAGTGGATTCGACGCGGTGTGCGGACCAGGATTCGTAGAGAAAACGATCGAGAACAAGCGCCGCAAAGGGCTGTTGTGAACGCAAGGCCCTGTTGTTAAAGGGGGACTGGGCACAGCCGTGGAATCTGGGCGCAGCCGTGGTAACCTGGCACAGCCGTAGAATCTGGGCACAGCCGTGGAATCTGGGCGCAGCCGTCAGTATTTAAAAAGGAGTAATGCATGATCGACTATGGCGTGTTCCTCATGCCCGTGCACGATCCGACGAAGCCGCCGGGACAGTGCTATGACGAGGACATGGAAATGCTGGTGCGTTCGGAGGAACTCGGCTTCAGCGAATTCTGGGTGGGCGAGCACCACTCCTCGAGTTACGAGAACATCGTCATGCCCGAGATCTTCCTCGGCAAGGCCCTGGGCCTGACCGACCGCATGCGGCTCGGCGCCGCGCCCGTGTGCCTGCCCTACCACCATCCCGCCCACGTGGCCGGACGCCTGGCCTTCCTCGATCATCTCTCCCACGGCAGGTTGAACATCTGCTTCGGACCCGGCGCCATCCCGACCGATATGGAGATGTACGGGGTCCGTCCCGAGGACTCCGGGGCCATGGTCGGCGAAGCGATCCAGATGATCATGACCCTGTGGACCACCGATCCGCCCTACGATATAAACGGCCGCTTCTGGCAGATGCACGTGGGCCGGGAAGTCCGCGAGGACCTGGGCATGGGGGTCTACCTGAAACCCCTGCAAAAACCCCACCCTCCCCTTTCCGTTCCCGTGATCATGCGCGATTCGGCCGGGACCCGCATCGCGGGCCGGAAGGGCTATTCTCCCTTCAGCCATCACATGGTCGCTGCCAACGTCCTGGTGAACCATTGGGAGACCTATGCCGAAGGGGCCCGGTCGGAGGACAGGGAGCCGGACCGGCGCAAATGGAAGATCTCCCGTAACATTTTCGTGGCGGAGACGACGAAAGAAGCCCGCGAAAAGGCCCGGAACAATTCACTCGGCAAATGCCTGGAATATATCATGAAGCTGACCGACCTCGGACCTGGAAGGGGGCTGTGGAAACGGGATCCCGATATGGCCGATTCCGAAGTCAACCTGGACTACATGATGGACGAACAGGTTATCGCGGGCGATCCCGACGAGTGCGTGCGGCAGCTGCACCGTATGATGGAAGAAACCGGCGAATTCGGCACGCTCATCTTCACCGCCCACGACTGGGACGACAGGGCGGCCTGGATCGACTGCATCGAGCTCTTTGCCAGGGAAGTCATGCCGAGGTTGAACAAGTCGCTTGGCCACGCCTGAGTACGGCGGATGGTTTTCGCAGGTACGTGCATGGCCTGCGTATATACATTGTAGATACGTCGGGGTTGATTCATCAGGATAGACACATTGGGATGGATTCATCAGGAATCCAGCAGAATTTCGGAATCCAATATGAAGCACGGTATGTTCATCATGCCATTTCACGATCCGGCGAAGCCACCCGCCCAGTGCTACGACGAGGACCTCGAGCTGGTGGTGCTGGCCGAGGAGATGGGGTTTTCCGAGTTCTGGATCGGCGAGCACCACACCCACCAGTGGGAGAATATCGCCCTGCCCGAGGCCTTCATCGGCAAGGCTCTGGCCATGACCGATACGATCCGGCTGGGCACCGCGCCCACGTGCCTGCCTTACCACTATCCCGCCCACGTAGCCACGCGCCTGGCCTTCCTGGACCACCTGTCCCACGGACGCCTCAACCTGTGCTTCGGCACGGGCAGCGTCTTTCCGGACCTTGAGCTCTTCGGTATAGACCCGGCGGCGAACAGCGCCATGATGGAAGAGGCCGCGGAAATCGTCCTTCATTTGTGGACCCAGGACCCGCCATACCGGTACGACGGACTGTTCTGGCAGATCGGGCTCGAGAAGTGGGTCGACCGCGAGTCCCATCTCGGCATCATACAGAAACCCCTGCAACGGCCCCATCCGCCCATCTGCGCGCCCGCCATGAGCATGAACTCGTCGACCATGAAGTCCGCCGGACAGAAGGGGTGGGCGCCCATCAGCAGCAACCTGATCGCGGGCAACGTCGTAGCAGACAACTGGAAGGTGTACGAGAAGGCGGCGCTCGAAGCGGGCCGTACGCCAGAACGGGCCGACTGGCGCGTCTGCCGAAGCATCTTCGTGGCCGATGACCGGGACGTGGCCAGGAAGCGGGCGTGGTCGAGCTACCTCGGCGGGTTCTTCCGGTTTCTGGGAGGGGTCCTGGACAAGGGGAATGAGCCCGGACGCAAGAAGATGTTCAAGCGCGATCCGGACATGGCCGACGAAGCGTGCGACAGAGACTACTACCTGGGCGAACAGATCATCCACGGCGACGTGGACGAGGTGGTCCGCCGACTCGACGAACTGCGGGACGAGACCGGGGATTTCGGAACGCTCATCCTCATGGCTTTCGACTGGAACGACGCGGAAGACAAGGCCGCGTGGCTGCGTAGCACGGAGCTTTTCGCCAACGAAGTCATGCCGCGCATGCAGCAGTGAGCGGAAATGACGCGTATACGGGACTGAACGGGTAGGCTGGGGACTGGCATCATGTTGTCGCCCCTGGCCGGCCTGTTTCAGACAACGCCGGCACGAATCAGGACCAACATCGGAGAATCCGATATGAAATACGGGATGTTCATCATGCCCTTCCACGACCCGGTCAAGCCGGCCGCGCAGTGCCACGACGAGGACCTGGAACTGATCGTGCGCTGCGAAGAGCTGGGTTTCACCGAGTTCTGGATCGGCGAGCACCATACCATGAAGTACGAGAACATCGTGCTGCCCGAGGCCTTCATAGGCAAGGCCCTGGCCATGACCCACACCATCCGGCTCGGTACGGCGCCCACCTGCCTGCCCTATCACCACCCGGCCCACGTGGCCAGCCGGCTGGCCTTCATGGACCAGCTTTCTCACGGACGGCTCAACCTGTGCTTCGGCCCCGGCAGCGTGACGACGGACCTGGAACTTTACAAGATCGATCCGAAGCTCAACAGCGCCATGGCCGCCGAGTCGGCGGAGATGATCCTGCAGATCTGGAGCCAGGACCCGCCCTATCATCTGAAGGGCCGTTTCTGGGAGATCGATCTGGAAGAGAACGTGGACCGCGACACGCTGATCGGCTATATCCACAAGCCTCTGCAGCAGCCCCATCCGCCCATTGGCGCCCCCGGGATGAGCATGAACTCCTCCACCATGAAGACCGCGGGCGAAAAGGGCTGGTTTCCCATCAGCGCCAACATTTCCCCGGGCAACGTCGTAGCCGACAACTGGCGGGTTTACGAACAGGCGGCTTTGGGCGCCGGGCGCACGCCCGACCGCGAAGACTGGCGCATCTGCCGCAGCATCTTCCTCGCCGACAGCAAGGAGGAAGCGGCAGCGAAAGTGCGCACCAATTCCCTGGGCCGGGGCTTCGAATACCTGGGCGGCCTCTTCGATCAGGGACTGGGTCGGAAGATGCTCAAGCGGGACCCGGACTTGCCCGATTCGGAATGCAACCTGGACTACCTGATGACGGAACAGATCATCCACGGGGACGTGGACGAGGTGGTCCGCCGGCTGGACGCGATGCGGGAGGAGACGGGGGACTTCGGCACGCTGATCCTCATGGGATACGACTGGGACGACAAGGATGCCTGGCTGCACAGCATGGACCTCTTCGTAAATGAAGTCATCCCACGCATGAGTGCGTGACGCGGTCTGGTCATCCCACGCATGAGTGCGTGACGCGGTCTGGTCATACCGTGCATGAGCGCGTAACGCGGTCTGGCTATGCCGCGCATGACGCGTTATTTGTGTGGAACGAACAGGTTATGAATGGCCGGGGCTGACTCTGACCGACTGGATCGAACCGTAGACAAGCGTAAGGAGCATCTATGAAGGGTCCACGCCTGCCCTACCGCTACGACCACTACACCTGGGTCGAACTGAAGGAGAAGGTGAAGGAGCAACCGGCCGTCATCCTGCCCGTCGGTTCCACGGAGGACCACGGCTACCACATGCCCCTGGACGTGGACACCTTCCTGGCGAGCAGCGTGTGCGAAGGCGCGGCGAAGCTCATCCCCGACGAGGTGCTGATCCTGCCGGCCCTGCCTTACGGGTTCGAGGACCACCACATGGACTTCCCCGGTACGATCACCGTACGGGACGACCACCTGCAGGACTTCGTGGTGGATATCACGAAGAGCGTGGCCCATCACGGATTCCGGAAGATCCTCATCGTCAACGGCCACGGGTCCAACGCCACAATCCTGGAGACGGCCTCCCGGCGTACGGTCATCGAGACGGACGCCCACTGTGGTACGCTCAACTGGTGGAGCGTGGCGCAGTCCAAGCTGTGGGAGATCGGCGACTCCGATCTGCAGTCCCACGCGGACGAGATCGAGACCTCGGTCTACCGCTACCTCAACGACGACGCGATCCAGATGGACAAGGCCGTGCGGGAAGTGAAGGTCCCCGTGTCCAGGTACTACTGGCGCGGCTGGGTCAGGGGCAAGGGCGCATCGCCTTTGCGCATGATGGACGAGTGGTCCAGGATCTCCGAATCGGGCGTCATCGGCGACGCCACCGTCGCCACGGTGGAGAAGGGCGAAGCGCTCTACCGCGCGGCTTCGGAGGAACTGGCGGGATTGATCCAGGAGTTCCGCGAACTGCCCATCGAACCCCGGGTCGACCGGCACTAGCGCGTAGCCGTCGTATTCGCCACGAAAGGGACGGCGTCACTGGACAGTAGCCAGGGCGGGCACCCGTCCGCCCATCTCTTCGGAATTCCTGCTCATGAACGTTGCTAAATTCAGTAGCGCGAGATCCAGTCGCATCATCCGCCGGACGTTGAAATGGCTGACCCCGGATACCTGGATCAAACGCTGTATCTATGCCGTCCTGATCATGGCGGCGGTGTCCTTCCTGCTCCTGGGCACCTGGCAGGGGGTAGTCGGCTGGCTCGTCGTGCCGGCGGCCGTCCTGCTGGCCGCGAGCATCTTCTACTACGCCTGGAAGACGCTCTCGTGGCTGCGGAATCGTCTGCTGTGGAAAGTCCGGAACCGCCTGCTCGTTTCGTTTATTTTCGCAGGCCTCGCGCCCCTTTGCATCGCTTCTTCGGTCAGTCTGCTCGTCGGATGGCTCTGGATCGGAACCCTGGGAACCAATCTGGTCTCCCGTCATATCGAAGAGACGACCAACCGGCTCGATCATCTTTCACTCGAAATACAACTGGCCCTTGTGGGGACGGCCACGGACGACAACCTGCCGTTCGCCGGGATCGTGGACGAAATCGTTCGCGACAATCCGGACCTTTCCGGCCTGTCGATCAGCGTATTCGAAGATGGCAGACCAGTGAATGCGACTCCGCCTTTCGATACGCTGGAACCGCTGCCGGACTGGTTATTCCGGGAAGGCCATTTCGCCGATGTGGTATTCGACAGCCTGTCCGGCGTCCGTTCCACGCTGTCCTTTCGCGCCGGCGACGCGATCGAATTCCGCGGAAGGGACCTGTACGTCCTCGCCTCCATGCCGTTGGGGGAGGCCTACCGGACGAAAATATGGGAGGAACTTGGCGCGCAGGTCTCGTACCGGGCGGAACCCCGTAACGAGGAGTTCTCCTTCTATGAACCTCCTGCTTCGGAAGTGGAGTGGCGCCAATTGCCGCTTTTGGGTGCAATTCACGTGCCCTGGGCTTTTTCCTTTGCAGCCAGGTCCTGGAATCACGGCGCGAGCAACCTGGCGATACTGGGCCTGGATCTGGATCCGATACACATATTCGAAGCCACCGTCAGTGCCGACATGCTGCTCTCCGGTTTTCCTCTGCTGTACGTTTTTATTACCCTATGCACGATACTCGTTTGCTTCGAACTGGTATCCTTTATGATCGGGCTGCTCGTTTCACGGCGGATTACCACGGCCGTACACGGACTGTACGAGGGTACGGAGGCCATTCGCTCCGGCAGGACGGACTTTCGCGTGGAAGAAAGAACGCGGGATCAACTTGGCGAACTCAGCCACTCTTTCAATACCATGGCGCAGAGCATTGAGATGCTGATGGATGAAGAGAGAGAAAAAGAGCGTATCGAAACGGAACTTTCCATGGCCCGGGACGTGCAGGCCCGTTTCATACTCAACGAACCGCCGCGACAGGGTCCTCTCGAACTGGCTGGAGCCTGGATACCCGCCCGTACAGTCAGCGGCGACTACTATGATTTCATCCAACACCGAAATCGAACGCTGGATATCGTAGTCGGCGATATCTCGGGAAAGGGCATCTCGGCGGCGCTCACGATGGCTGGCCTGCAGGCGTCGCTGCGGTCGCAGGCACTGGACCCCGCGCTGGAAGGAAGCCCGGAAAGGCTGTCCAGGCTGATGTCCCGTCTCAACGTCTATTTGTGCCACAGCACGGCGCCGGAACGATTCGCCACGCTTTTCATCTGCACTTTCCACATGGAAACATCCCGGTTGAATTACTGCTGCGCCGGACATAATCCGCCCCTGCTCCTTCGCAGTGACAGCGACGATATCGCGTTGCTCGAAAGCGGCGGTTACCCGATCGGGCTGTTTCCGGAAGCGGAATTCGAAGAATCTGCCGTCCGTGTCGATCGGGGGGATCTCTTCGCGGTCTATACCGACGGCATTACGGATGCGCTCAACACGAAGGATGAAGATTTCGGGGAGGCTCGACTCCGCCAGGTCCTTTCGCAAAACCGCAACAGGCCCAGCGAGAATATCCTGGAACAGATCCTCGCCTCCGTACGCGACTTCTCCCTGGGCGCGGAACAATTCGACGATCAGACCGCCGTGATCGGCCGCGTGCGCTGATCTCGTCGTCGACCCGGTTCTAGAGGGCTCCCGCAGGGAGCCGCCGCGCTCTGTGCCGCGTGGTCCGCGTGCTATGCCGAAGAAGGTGACGACCCTTCCCTTGCCGCCGCACACGCCGCAACAACATAGCAGGCCGCCGCGGCCGCCGCCGTCAGGATGAATCCCCACTGCATGGCGATGATCATGGCGAGCGGAGAGGCGAGAACGGAAGCGCATCCGTTGACGCCCCAGGCCCACGGTACCAGGGCGGCGGACCGCGCCTGGAACCTTTGCAGTCCCAGGGGGAAGGGCAGGCCCATAGCGAAGGCCAGGGGCGCGATGAGGGCCACTGCCGCGACGAGGCGGATTCCCAGGGGCCAGGCGCCGCCGTACAGATTGAGGAGGATCAGGCCCGTGAACACCGGGATGGCCATGACCGCGGGCACCATCGCCAGTCGCGCCAGGGAAACCCCGGGCAGCGCGGCAATGCGGTTGGCCGCCAGGCTGCCCAGGCCCGAACAGAATAGAAAGCCCCCCACCGTGGCCGCGCCGCCGATCACCGGATCGCCCAGCAGACGCTGGATGCCGGAGAGAAAGGCAATCTCCAGCACCAGGTAGGCCAGCCCGATGGCCAGGAAGTACAGCGCGGCGGTCGACCGGTCCGGCGCGCGCCGGATATCCGAACGAAAAGCGAAGGGCAGCAGAATCAGGACGATGCCCGCGAGGGACACGATGACCGCGGCGGACAGGACGAAGAGAAAGGCCAGTTCGGAACGCAGCAGCCAGCCAGCCCCGTAAACCCGCCTGAAATCGGGCAGTGCGCCGATCTTTCCGAAATTTCCGAAAAAGGGGCGGTCATCGGTGGCTGGTCGGACGTGGAAGGGCCATTCGTCCAGGAAGTCCGTCGAAGCGCCTGGGTCCAGCGACAACAACGAACGCACCACGTGGTACAGGTAGTCGCCTTCTTCGCCCGGCGGACCGGGCAGTTCGTCGGGGCGGTTCAGTTCTTCGGCCGAAATCCCTTCGAAGTACACCGGGGTCAGGTTTTTCGCCGCGCACAGATCCCGCAGGCGGCGGATCTCGTCTGCTCGCCAGGGCCGCGGCCGCACCATGGTTATGACGCCCAGGAAATCCCGGACCACGGCCATGTGCGCGCCCGATCGGGCCGGGCGGGCGATTCCCGACTGCCTCAGCGCCGCGATAACCGTTGCCGCGATCTTCGCGTTGTCCCGGGGCGGCAGTTGAATGCCGCGGGAGACGTGGAGTATGCCGTCCGGGGACAGTCGCCGCAGGGCGGCCTCCATGCCCTCCACCGTCATGAGATGGTCCTGGTTCAGCCCTTCCAGGCCGCCCGCGGCCGCCGACCAGGATTCCATCCCCGACAGTTGAATGAGATCGAAGGCTTCCTCCGTTCCTTCGAGGAAAGCCCGCGGTTCCACCGAATGAAGCGCGACACCCGGCAGGTTGAATACGGCCCCTCCTTCGTCCGCCAGGGGACCGGAGAAAAGTGCTGTCAGTACCCGGTTCGATTGCACGACGTCCACGGCGGCCGCACCGTTGCGACGGGCCAGCCAGATATTGCCGCCGCCGACCTCGTCCAGCAGCAGTACCCTGGGTCTTGTGGGCGCCAGGCCATAGGGCAGGGCCATGAGCGTGCCGTCCAGGGCCTCCGCCTGGTCCGTACCGTCGATCCGCAACAGGGAACCGGCGCGGTGTCCGTCGACGACGATCGACGCCATGGAAGGCGGCATCCGCTCGTCGGTCATGAAGGCCATATCGTGAAAGGTATCGCTGCCGAACACCTCCACGACCCCGGACGGGCCGAAGGCGCGGGCTAGATGCACGGCCTGCCCGTCCGCCTCGAGCCGGTTGACGTAGGCGAGGTATTTATCGTCGTCGACACGGATGGAGGGCGGGTTGAGCAGCACCGCAAGCGCACCGGTAAGCACACCCGAAGCAACCAGTCCGACGCTCTGCGTCCGGCGTTCGGTGCGCCATGCCGCGGCCAGTACCACGACCCCGGTCGCGTAACCCAGCCAGGCGGGCTCAACGAAATACATGACGACGGTCACGCCGACCGCGCCGGACGCGCTGCCGATGAGGTTCGACGCGTATACCGCGGGCAGCCGTTCTCCGGCGGACATGAGCGCCAGTCCGATAGCGCTGGCGCCCAGGGCAAAGGGGACGGTCAGCAGGGCCCAGTATACCACCCACCAGGCCAGTTGACCGGCGACCAGCCCGGGCAGGAAGCGGCCGGACACGGGCAGGAGCTGGGCCGCCTGGAGCATGAGGGGAATGGAGACCGCCGTAAGCAGGGCGAGGACTGGAAGGGCGGTCTGCAGGCGCCGGATGAGGTAGCCGCGCCAGAGCGACAGGATGGCGCCGCTCATGCCGAAGCCGAGGAGGGCTATGGTAATGACGAGGAAGGCGAAATGGTACCAACTCGCGTACTGCAGCACCCGAATCAGCCCGATTTCGAAGGCGATGACGCCGCAGGCGACCAGGCCGGCGGCCCGCACGAGGTATCTCGCCGGCAGACGCTCGGGCGCATTCGCGATTCC
>JAPOOT010000094.1 GCA_026713285.1 Gemmatimonadota bacterium
GGCGGAGGGCCGAATGGCGTCGAGAAACGCCGTGACGGCGGCGGTCGATTCCGCTTCATGCCGAGACACCGTCCCGTAGCATACGGCGTCCGCCCGCGCGGCCAGCGCGGACCATTCGGGCGTCCACGCCATGTGCTCCCAGGCAACGCCGCCATTGATCGTGAAATCGGGTTGCCCATCCGGGCCGATGGATACGCCGACCGTCCCGGTGGGATGGGCGTCGTCCCGCTGAATCGCTACGGTGGACAGCCCCTTGCCTGCAATGCGGTTCACGGCCTCGTCGCCGAGGTCATCCCGCCCGACCCGGCTGGCGACGATCCCCTCATCACCCAGGAGTGACGCGAAATAGGCGAAGTTCGCCGGGGCGCCGCCGAGTTGGGAACCCGACGGCAGCAAGTCCCACAGCAGTTCGCCCAGGCCGACGATGACGTAGCGGTCTTTTATTTTAGTTCCACCTCGATCGTGCCCAGCGTCGTGTAGCTCATAACGGCCTTGCTGCCGGCGCCCGCGCGAGGCGGCGGGAAGACCGTGCCGGTGATCACCACGTCCCCCGCCCGGAGATATTCTTCGCTGTAAGTGGTCAACTCGTTGGCCAGCCAGGTCAGCGCTTCGAGGGGATCGACGCCCATGTTCATCGTGGCCAGCGCCGAAGCCCTTTCCTCGCCGTCGATCTCAACGGTCGCGGTTTCCTTCGTGAAATCCATCTCGGCCAGGGGCACGCGCGTCTCGCCCAGGATAATGCCCACGTGGAACACGTTGCCCGTCACGTCATGGTCGCGCGTGGACGGGTTTTCCTCGGAGCCGCTGGTCCAGGAGGAAAGCAGCTCGATCACGCCACCCACCGCGGAGACCGCATTGCCGACTTGCTCCCGGGTCAAATCGGGACCGGGCAGGTCCGCGCCGATCCAGAAGGCGAACTCGCCTTCCACGACCGCCGAGTCCGCTACGAAGGACGCCGCTTCCACGGGCGTTCCGGGCTCAAACACGTTCGACGCCATGATATGGCCGTATATGGGATCCAGCGTGGCCGGGTCCTCGGGCATCCGTGAAAAGCCGATCTTCCAGCCGACCCGTTCCTCGGTCTTAAGCTTCTCGGCCAGGATGTCCGCCTGGATATCGTAGGCGGTCTGGCGATCCAGGTCGGGGAAATTGACCGCCATGGCCTCGGTATTGATCTTCTTCCCTTCGGCCTCCAACAGGTGGGCTACGATGGCGGCCCGGTCTGAATCAGGGGTCAGGGTGGTGGTGAGCGCTTCGGCGGCTGCTGCAGTTTCGGCGGCGGTCGTTGATTCGGACTCGGCCGGAGGCGTTGCCGTTTCCTCTTCCGTAGTCGCACACGCCATGCAAACCGACAACATGGTCACCACCGCGCCACCCACAAGTATTGCCGTCAGATTCCGGTACATAATGACTCCTGTGAAAGTGTGTATTTCCGATAGTATTACTGGAGAAGCCCCATGATTGAAATTGCCAGGACGAGGAGGAACGCAGCCGTCAACGCCCAGGTCAACCACCGTTTCCCGGGCTGACGTACCCAGTAGAAGACGAGAACGGACAGGGTCAGCGCCTGGGCGAGGGTTTCGATGCTGCCGCCGCCGAACTGAGCGCTTAACGGGATCGTTGTATAGATCAGGCCTTCTATGGAACCCGGTGACGGACCAAAGGTACTCAACATGCCGATCGCCACCAAAACCACCCACATCGTCAACCAGCCGTATGCCCGACCGAAATACTCACGGCGCAACAGGTAGAATACGACACCGAACAATACCCCTCGTACGGGCTGAAAAAGTGGTCCGGCGAGCAACAACGGATCGTCCATACGCCGCATGTAGACGTTGAAGACCGGTTCGTCCCAGAGCGCCCTGTAGTCGAAAAACGCGTATGCCAGTGCACCCGCGGCGAAGTACGTCACGGTATGAACGACAGTGGCTTTCGTAACGATATTCGCCAGCGACAGTTGAGAGGCTTGAACCAATGTTCGCTCCTTCAACCACCACGGAAACCATGACGGCGGTACTGGCGGATACGATGAAGACGATATCTGGAGTTTATACATAACATGCCGCCTGTCAAGTCATTACACTTGATTCACGGGCTTTCAAAAGGTACTATTCCACTCATGCTTTCACGATGACAGCACCAGGACCGCGGCTGGTCGAATACCAGGACCGCGACCGGTCGAATTTAACCCGCAAGGAGCGATTCATGTCCCCCGACAATCACCTCGTATCTCTGCTTCAGGAACTCGTGTACGCCCGGGGACCGTCAGGCCAGGAGGACGAGGTCCGGACGGTCTGTGAACGGGAACTGCAATCGCTTTGCGACGAGACCCGGGTCGACGCCGCCGGCAACGTCGTCGGCCTGATGAAGGGTCTAGCGGCGGACGCCCCGGTAATCCGTGTGATGGCGCACCTGGACGAACTGGCCCTGGTCGTCAAGCGCGTCAACGAGGACGGAACCCTCCGGGTCAATCCCCTCGGAGGCATCTACCCGGCGAACTACGGGCAGGGGCCTGTCGAGATCCTGGCGGACAGTGGCATCCTTCCCGGCGTGCTCTCCGTAGGACCGCAGCATACGACGGCCGATTCCGCACGGATCTGGGAGACCAAGATCAAGGGCGGCAACGTGGCCATGGACTGGAATCACGTGTATGTGTTCACGCGCATGACGCCGGCGCAGCTGCGGGAAGCGGGCGTGCACGCCGGCACCCGCGTGGTCATCGCCCGGTCACGGCGCGCATTCTTGGAGGTCGGAGACTGCATCGGCGGGTATTTCATGGACAACCGGGCGGCCATCGCCATCGCCATAGGCGCGGCCGCGCGCATGAAGGACCGGGGCGTCCGGCCCGCTGGCGACGCCTACCTGGTGATGACCACCTGCGAGGAGATCGGCGGCCACGGCGCCGCGTACGCCGCACGGACCCTGCCCGGCGACGTGTCCCTGGCCGTGGATTCAGGACCGGCCTGCGAAGAATACGGGGTGGCCCTTTCCGACGAGCCCGTCGTAGTATACGGCGACGCCGGGGGACTCTACGACAAGTCCGTCGCGGACCGCCTGCTGGCATGCGGGCGGGAACTGGGCATGGACCCCCAGTGCGCGTACTGGCAGAGCTACGCCTCCGACGCGTCCATGGCGAAGTCCGTGGGCCAGACGCCCCGGGCCGGCCTGCTCTGCATCCCCACGGAGAACACCCACGGATACGAGATCATACCCCGCAA
>JAPOOT010000068.1 GCA_026713285.1 Gemmatimonadota bacterium
CCGGATCGATCCGGACCGGGACACTACGCTGAGATCCCTGGATGAAATTGCCGCCGTACCCGCGGACGTGGTCTGTTTCTGCACGCCGGACGGGGTGGCCATGGACCGGGTCGGCGCCTTCCTGGAGCGGGGCGTGCGCGTTGTGGACGTCAGTTCCGATTTCCGGTTCGACGACCCCGATGTATACACGTCCTGGTACAGCCGTCCGCACACGGCTCCGGCACTGCTCGATTCGGCGGTCTACGGGATTCCCGAATTGAACCGGGACCGCATACGGACAGCCGATCTCGTTGGCAATCCGGGGTGCTATCCCACGGGCGTGATCCTCGGACTGGCCCCGCTGCTCGAAGCGGACGCCATCGACGCCTGCCAGGTCATCGTGGACGCCAAGTCTGGCGTAAGCGGCGCCGGACGGGGCCTGAAGCTGCGCAATCTATACGTGGAGGTGAACGACAGCATCACGCCGTACAACATCGGCCACACCCACCGGCACGTGGGTGAAATCGAACAGGAATTGTCCAGGTTCTCCGACGAGCAGCCCTACGTCGTCTTTTCGCCCCACCTGACACCCATGAGCCGGGGCATCCTGGCAACCACATACGTGCGGGTGAAGAACGGTGCGGCCAACGGCGACCTGGCGGACCTGTACGAGCAGCGATACGGAGGGGAACCCTTTATCAGGCTGTCCCGGTCCGGCTATCCCGAGACACGGTTCGTGACCTGGACGAATTACTGCGACCTTCGGATCGACCGGGTGGACGGATCGGACCTGGCCATCGTCACTTCCGCCGTCGACAACCTGGTCAAAGGCGCGGCCGGCCAGGCGCTCCAGAACGTGAACGTCATGTTCGGCCGGGACGAAACGACCGGGCTGATCTAAGGAACGACGGGGCTGATCTGAGGAAGGCAAAACCAGGCACGGCTAGACACGGCTCTTCGCGACACGGTACGGCAAGACACGACTCGGCACGACGCGGCACGACTCGGTAAGACAAGAGCAAATGCAGCATTGCGATCGATTGGGATCATTATGGAACGAAGCATCGTGGTTAAGCTGGGCGGCGCGACGATCGAACAGGCCGGCGTGATCGAAGAGCTGGCCGCCGACCTTCGGGGCATGCCGGACATCTTCCCGATCATCGTCCACGGCGGCGGATCGGAGATCGGCCGGTACCTTGAACTGCTGGGCAAGGAGTTCACCTTCGTGAAGGGACTGCGGGTGACAGACGGCGACATGGTCGAAATCGTGGAAATGGTCCTGTCCGGCAAGGTCAACAAGGAACTGGTTTCGCGTTTTCAGCACAACGGAGTGAATGCCCTCGGCGTAAGTGGCAAGGACATGGGCCTGCTGCGGGCGGAACGTTACCGGAAGGACGGTGTGGACATCGGTTTCGTGGGAGAGATCGTTGAAGTGAATACCGCCCTGTTCGAACTATGCGCGTCGCACCGCGTCACGCCGGTAGTCTCCCCCATTTCAGGGGGCACGAACGGAGAAACCTACAACGTCAATGCGGACCACGCCGCGCTGGATATCGCCCGGGCTGTCGCCTGCGACGACGTCATCTTCATATCGGACGTGGCCGGCATCTACCGTTCAGACGGCCGTGCGCTGAGAAGGCTTACCCCGGAGCTGGCCGACGCGCTGATCGAAGCGGGCGAGATCACCGGAGGGATGATTCCCAAGGTCCACTCCGCGCTGGAATGCCTGTCGCACGGCGTCGGACGGGCCCGGATCATCGCCTGGCAGGGAACCGGGACGCTGCAGAAGGAACTGGCGTCGGAAGAGAGTGTTTTTGGTACGGTAGTTACGACTGGATAATCGGTAGTCGCTACTGGAAGACTTGAAGTTACCACAGGAAGAAAGGATACAGCATGACCACCGAAGAGATCATAGCCCTGGAGGAACAGTACATCGCGCCGACCTACGTGCGCCCGCCCGTCGTGTTCGACCGGGGCAGCGGCGTTTACGTCTACGACCTCGAGGGCCGGCGGTATCTCGATTTCCTCGGCGGTATCGCGGTGAACTCCCTGGGCCACGGGGTGCCCGAGGTCATCGGCGCCGTGGCCCGGCAGACCGCGAAACTGATGCACATTTCAAACCTGTACCACACCGAGCCCCATGTGAGACTCGCGAAGTTGCTCGTGGATAATGCCTTCCCGGCCAGAGTGTTCTTCTGCAACAGCGGGTCGGAGTCCATCGAGGCGGCCCTGAAGTTCACCCGCCGCTGGGCGTCCGAGGCAGGCGGGGAAGCGAAGCACGAGATCGTGACCTTCGAGAATGCCTTTCACGGCCGCACGTACGGCGCCGTCAGCGCCACGGCCCAGCCCAAGTACCACGAAGGCTTCAAGCCCATGGTACCCGGCATGGTATACCTCCCGCTCAACGAGATAGAACCCCTCGAGAAGGCGATTACGAAGGAGAAGACCGCGGCCGTCATGGTGGAACCCGTCCAGGGCGAGGGAGGCGTCAATCCCGCGCACGTGGAATTCCTGCAGCATCTGCGCAAGTTGTGCGACGAACGCAAGGTCGCCCTGATCTTCGACGAAATACAGTGCG
>JAPOOT010000067.1 GCA_026713285.1 Gemmatimonadota bacterium
ACGACACCCTATATCGCGAGACCCTCCGCCCTCAATTTCATTTCACGGCGAAGCAGCACTGGATCAACGATCCCAACGGACTGGTTTATTACGACGGGGAGTACCATCTCTACTTCCAGCACACGCCGGGCAGCATGGTGCACGGGCGCACGACGTGGGGGCATGCGGTCAGCACCGACCTCGTCCACTGGAAGCAACTCCATACCGCCGCGCTGGACGTGGACGACACGGGATGGATGTGGTCGGGTTCCGCGGCGGTGGACCATCATAATACCGGCGGGTTCCAGGACGGAGACGATCCGCCCCTGATCGCCTTCTACACGGCGGGCGGCGAAAGGATGTTCCCCGGTAAGCTGTGTATACAATGTATAGCCCACAGCAATGATCGCGGCCGGACGTGGACGAAATACGACGGCAATCCGGTCATCGGGCATATCAGGGCACAGAACCGGGATCCGAAAGTGGTCTGGTACGCCCCGACCAGGCACTGGATCATGACCCTGTTCATGGACGGCAACGATTACGCCCTGTT
Organism: Gemmatimonadota bacterium; assembly: GCA_026713285.1. GTDB lineage: Bacteria > JAAXHH01 > JAAXHH01 > JAAXHH01 > JAAXHH01 > JAAXHH01. The sequence continues at coordinate 533 of JAPOOT010000067.1, forward strand.
CTCGTCCCCGGACCTGAAATCGTGGACGCAGCTGCAGGACCTGACCCTGCCTGGCGTGTCGGAATGTCCCGATTTCTTCGAACTCCCGGTGGAAGGTGATCCATCGAACACGCGTTGGGTTTTCTGGGGGGCGAGCGGCGGTTACCTGCTCGGGCGTTTCGACGGACGGACCTTCACACCCGAGACCGACGTCCTGCAGGCGGAAGAGGGCGCCAACGGATATGCCGCCCAGACCTGGAGCGACCTCCCGTCGGAGGACGGACGGCGAATCCAGATCTCCTGGATGCGGGACGGCAAATACCCGGCCATGCCCTTCAACCAGCAGATGACCTTCCCGGTGGAGCTGACGCTCAGGACGTTGCCGGAGGGTATACGGCTGTGCCGCGAACCGGTGAGGGAGATCGAACTGCTTCATACAGGGACTCGCAACTGGCCGGGCGGTGACCTGGCTGCAATGGCGGCCGAACAGTTTCGACGGCGATACGGCAGGGGTGAGATCGGCAGTTACGCGGTAACGAGCCTGCGCGAGTCGGAAAGCCGGCTAGTGCTTGCGGAAGAGGGCGACCTGTTCGACGCGCGCATGGAGATCGAGGTGTGCGGTGCTGAAGGGCGCCAAGCCGACAACGCAATCGGCGAAGGAAAGGGATTCACCATCGAAGTGCTGGGCCACGATGTGGCATACGACGCGGCAAGGCAGACCATTTCGTGCATGGGAAGGAGCGCGGACCTGAGGACCATCGGGCGGCGCGTGCGGCTCCAGCTCCTGGTCGACCGCACCTCCCTAGAGATCTTCGGTAACGGCGGGGAATTGTCCATGTCATTCTGCTTCCTGCCGGCAGCGGCCAATCACGCTCTGGCGTTGCGGTCGGACAGCGGCGGCGCGCGCATCGTATCGCTGACCGTCCACGAACTCAAGTCCGCGTGGGAAACCGGTTCGTCCGGGCAACCCGCCTGATCCGGGAATCCGGTCGAGCCCGGA
>JAPOOT010000065.1 GCA_026713285.1 Gemmatimonadota bacterium
ACTCAAGGGCATGGGCAGCGGGATCATGATCCTGTTCGGGGCGGAACCCAAGGTATTCAGCAACGACGTCAACTATCCCTACCGCCAGGAAAGCAACCTGTTCTACCTGACCGGCATCAGCCAGCCCGGCGCCGCGCTCGTGCTGCTGCCCGATAATAGAAGCCAGAAGGAAATCCTCTTTCTCCCCAGGCGCGACCCCGCGCGGGAAATCTGGACCGGCCACATGATCGGGGTAGATGAAGCCCGGCGCATGACCGGGATCGCGCATGTATGGCCGATTGAAGAATTCGAAGCCTTTGTCGAGGCCGTCCTCGGCGGATCCGCCTATGAAAAACGTCCGTCCGGCGACGCGCGTGATTACCAGGTCACGTCCGAATCCATCGAGCGCGGAAAACCCGTGCAAGTCTGGTTGCTGGCCGACGCGCAGTCCAGGTTCGGTTCCCGCTACCCCCGGGCCCTGCGATTCGCCTCGGAAGCCGCGCGATTTCCCGCTGCGCAGGTGCGGTTGGCGTCCGGTCTCTTCAGGGACGAGCGTGTCGTCAAGTCACCCTGGGAGCTCCAGCAGCTGCAACGGGCTATCGACATTACGTGCCTGGCGCAACGGGCCATCATGCGCAAGGCGGCCGGCGCCGCGGAACCACTGAACGAATCCGTACTCGACGGCATCATTCTTGCCACCTATCGCGGTCACGGCGCACGCTGGGGGTTTCCATCCATCGTGGCCTCGGGTCCCAACGCGACGACGTTGCACTACGAAGAGAACAACCGTGCAATCGCGATGGGCGAGCTCGTCCTGGCCGATATCGGCGCGGCCGTCGGAAACTACACGGCCGACGTCACCCGGACGTTTCCGGTCGGCGGGGTCTTCACGGAAGCACAGCGTGAAGTGTACGATGTCGTCCTCGATGCCCATGCCCGCGCCACTGCCGCGGTCCGGCCCGGCATGACCATACGAAGGGTGCATGAAACGGCGCGGAAGGCAGTCGCGGACGGGCTCCTGAAGCTGGGGCTGATTGAGGATGCGTCGGGAAACCAGTATCGCATGTGGTTCATGCACGGCACCAGCCACTGGCTTGGCCTAGACGTCCATGACGTCGGCGGAAGGGACATGCCCTTCAGGCCGGGCATGGTGATCACGATAGAACCAGGTATCTACATCCGGGAGGACACGCTCGAAAACCTCGAAGACACCCCCCGGAATCAGGCGCTGATCGAGGCGATCCGCCCCGCGTTCGAGCGATACAGGAATATCGGCGTGCGCATCGAAGACGACGTGCTGGTGACCGAAGACGGACACCGGGTACTGTCGGACGGCCTGCCCAGGTCGATCGAAGACATCGAAGCGTTCATGGCGAAAACCAGCGGCAGGTAAGTCGTACTGCGGACCTTGGGGGATGGATTCATGACTGCGGACCGCATGCTCACGGTGGAGGAAGCCCAGGAGATCGTGCTGGACTCGGTCTCCGTCTCGGGTATCGAACGCGTACCGCTGTCCGAGAGTCAGGGCCGTGTGCTAGCCGAGGACGTGGCGCCGAGGTTCGACGTGCCGCCCCACGACAATTCATCCGTCGACGGCTATGCCGTATGGGCCGCGGACACGACGGGATCATCCGCGGATACCCCCTGCCGTCTCGAGGTCCTCGAAGAGATTCCGGCGGGGACCGTTCCGGCGGTGCGGGTGGGTCCCGGCAAAGCTTCGCGCATCATGACCGGCGCCTTCCTCCCCGAAGGCGCGGACGCCGTCGTCATGGTGGAGAACACCAAGCAGGACGAGGAAGA
>JAPOOT010000064.1 GCA_026713285.1 Gemmatimonadota bacterium
AGAGGACACCCATTGTCGGAACCGCTTATTTTCGAACTGAGTTCCCCCGGTAGACGGGGCGTCAGGCTGCCCGCGCCGGACGTGTCGGTCAAGCCGGTTTCTTCCTACCTGCCTGATGCGGATATCCGGACCGCGGCCCCTGATCTGCCCGAGGTCAGCGAGGTCGACGTCGTCCGCCACTATACCCGGCTGTCCACCCTGAACTACCATCCCGACCGGGCCATGTATCCCCTCGGCTCATGCACCATCAAACACAACCCGAAAGTCAACGAGGACATGGCGGCGCTGCCTGGGTTCGCGCGGCTGCATCCCCTTCAGCAGGACGAGACCTGCCAGGGCAGCCTGCGGCTACTCTACGAACTGTCGAATGATCTCGCGGAAATCGCGGGGATGGACGGGGTCACGCTGCAGCCGGCGGCCGGCGCCCACGGCGAGCTGACCGGCCTGATGATCATGCGGGCCTACCACGAGCGCCGCGGACACGCCCGGCGCAAGGTCATCATCCCCGATTCGGCCCACGGCACCAACCCGGCCAGCGTTACCCTCGTGGGGTACGATACGGTACAGATACCGACCAATGCCCACGGACTCGTGGACACCGGCCGGCTGGCGGAACTGATCGACGATGAAACGGCCGCCTTCATGCTCACGAATCCCAATACACTGGGCCTGTTCGAATCCGAAATCCGCACCATCGCGGACATCGTCCACGACGCGGGGGCCCTGCTCTACATGGACGGGGCGAACCTGAACGCCGTCCTGGGCATCACCCGGCCCGGCGACATGGGTTTCGACGTGGTCCACTTCAACCTGCACAAGACCTTCTCCACGCCCCACGGAGGCGGAGGGCCGGGCGCCGGTCCCGTGGGCGTGCGGAGCGACCTGGTCGACTTCCTGCCGACACCTCTGCCGGTGAAGGACGGCGACGCGTACAGGCTCGACTACGACCGGCCCGAATCCATCGGCCGCGTGCGCAGCTTCGGCGGGAGCTTCGGCATGATGGTCCGGGCCTACGCCTACATCAGGGCCAACGGTCCCGACGGCCTGCGCCAGGTGAGCGAGAACGCCATCCTGAACGCCAACTACATCATGCGTCGCCTGGAGCGCCATTACCCCCGGACCGTCCTGTTACACGGAACCCAGAAGGAGACGCCCATCCCCGCCGAAGTGCCCTGCCAGCACGAGTTCGTGGCTTCCGGCACCCGGTTCCGTGAATTTGGCGTCAGGATGCTCGACATCGCGAAGCGCCTGCTCGACTACGGTTTCTACGCGCCGACGATCTACTTCCCGCTCATCGTCCCCGAGGCGGCCATGGTCGAACCCACGGAAACCGAAAGCAAGGAATCCATCGACCGGTTCATCGACGCCATGCTCGCTATTGCCGAAGAGGCGGAGAAGGTTCCGGACCTGGTCCGGAACGCCCCCCACACCACACCGGTGAGCCGGCTCGACGAGGCCCGCGCCGCCCATCCGAAGTCCCTGAATCTGCGGTACCGGAAGTCGCTGGCGGAGTAGGTCCTTCAGGCTGCCGGGAGGCTGGTGGAAAGACGTGCCGGTCCGTAGGTTTGTTGCCGGCAGTTGGCGGCTGTTGGTTCGTTGGCAGGGTGATGGCTGCTGGAGGGTTGGCGGTCCTTCGGCCCGTTGCCGGGCCCGTGGGGAATGGCTATCCAGGATTGCGGTTACTCAGGTTAAACGTAGTGCCGGACTCAGTCCTCCATCATCCGGTCGTAGGCAGCCTTAGCCGCGATCGAGATTTCCACAGGAGTCTGCTGCCAGTATTCCTCCCGGAAGATCTCCACCGACAGGGCGCCCGAGTAGCCCTTTTCACGGAGCGAACCCAGCATATTCCGCAGGGGCAGCACGCCCTCGCCCATGTAGACGCGATGCTGGTCGGTCAACGATTCAGGCGGCAGGTCCTCGCAGTCGTCTACGTGGACGATCAGCAGCAGTTCGTTGGGGATCGCCCGTATGTCCTCGAATGAAACGCCCGACTTGTAGTAGTGGAAGAAATCCATCATCAGCCCCAGGCTGCCGTGTCCGGCCCGATCGATCACCTCCAGGGCCTCGCGGGGTCCGGGGATGAAGGGATGGCGTCCGAGGGGTTCGATGGCGATCTTCACCCCGTGGGCGGCGGCCCTTTCGGCGTATGCCCGGGCCGCGGCTGCCATGGTATCGAAGGCTTCATCCCTGTCCATGCCTTCCGGAGGCGCGTCGGCGCAGACGAGGAGGACCGGACAATCGATCGCCGCGGCGACCGTCGCCGCACGTTCGATTGATTCCAGTTCTTTCCTGTTGTCGGCGAAACCGACCAGCCCGTAGGGACAGAGCGAGGCCGCGCACAACCCGTGGGAGTCCAGGAGTGCTTTCAACTCGACGGAATCGTGTTCCTCCAGGTACGCGTCGAGTTTCCTGGACCAGATTTCGACGGCTTCGAAACCCGCCGTCGCCGCGGCGGCAAGGTCCTGCTCCAGGGTATAGGGCATGGTCGTCGCGCCGTTGATGCATGAGTACATGACTGAATGCTCCTTATCTGGCTCCTTATCCGGCGTTGCCGTTGATCAGAGTGAAACGGAGTACAGCTTGGCTCGATTCATGTGGATGGACACGGAAAGGGGTCTTCCCCGGAAGGCGGACAGATCGCGCTTTCCCTTCCACGTAACGACGCCGGACAGATCGTCCCCGGACAGGGGGTCGGACTCGGCCAGGGAGTGTCCCTCATATGCCTGCTGTGGACGAACAAGGGCATAGGGCGTCTGGGGCTGGACCAGCCCGGCCCGGATCCAGCCGCCGGGCTCCGTACGGAAATTCAGCTTTAGTTCCCGTCCCCGGCACGGCGCGCCGATCATGGCCGTGTTGTTCAGCGTGAACCGCGCCTCGCCCGGCGCCTCGAGGGCAACGAGGCGATCCCGTTCCCAGGTGGCCCACCGGTATTCGAAGGAACGCAGGATTTCGCCGCGGTCGCAGCCGGGATAGCGCCGGATGTCGTGGCTGACGGGCGTTCCGCAGTACATGAGACCCCATTCCCCGTCGTCCAGGGGTACCAGGTTTGGTTTCGCGTAAACGGCCATGTACGGTAGTCCGGCCTGCTCCCGCCCGATGATCGGCCTGCGCTCCGGCCGGCTCCAAAGGTCGCCGTCACGGCTTGTGGCCAGGGGGATATCCAGCGTGGCGCTTCCACGATGGTAGAAGGACGGGAACATCAGGTGCCGATCGGTGCCCGGATATCGGCAGTAACAGCTGTCGTAGACGTCGTCGTCGATAGGATCGAGGGTGTCGGCCGTGAAGACAAACCGCGGCGCTGGCCAACCGCCGAAGTCCTGCCCGCTTGTCTTCACCACCGCCCTCCGGTCGTCCTGGCGGCCGCGCAGGTAGACTACGTACTCCCCCTGTGCTTCGTCGAACGCAGCGATGTTCTGGGTGTCGAGATGGGTCTTGCCGAGATGCATCAGCGGGGACTGGCGCACCTGCCACGCGAATCCGTCGCAGGAAACGGCGCCCGTGACATAAGGGTGCCACAGTTCGAGCCGTTTTGCGATCTCCTCGTTACCACAGCCCCGTTCGACCATCCCGGTGACCAGGTCGTCGAAAAACTCCCCTTCGGTTACGTCGTCGCGGCGGACGCCGTCCACGGTGATTTCAGACTGGGTGCTGATTCCCTTATACCGTTCAGTAGACGGCGCCGAAGGATCAACGAAGATGGAGTGGAAATCGAAGAAGTCAGCCGGGTGCAGCAGATTGTTGGAACGGGTCCCGCCATATTCCTGCAGACCGAGGTCGGGACGATGCCAGTCGAACCCGTCAGCGCTCTCCGCATAGGCGATGTACGCTTTGCTGTCGCCGCCGGCGGTCCTGTACCACATCCTGAGGACCTCTCCTTCCCGGATGACGCAGAACGGCATTAGCAGGGATGACTCCCATGGCCTGTCTGATTGGATGAACGGCGCCGAATCTTCTGCCGGCTGCACCCGCAGACGCAGTTCGCCCGTCGGAGTATCCTGGGACACGCCCAGTCCGTCCGCTCCCGCACCCGTGTGCCCGGGCCAGATACCGTACCAGTCCAGTATGGGCCTGGGTGTTGCGCTTTCGTCGATCATTCAGCTGTGCCTTTCCATTGGTACCTGTAATTGACAACCGGCAGGCAGGACGATCCGCAGGAAGCGCGCGGTAGCGACGTCAACCGAAACCATTACCGTGTTCGTCAAATCTGCCCTTGGATCACCAGCCGTGAATCGCATGGCCGTCCCCGGGGAACCAGATCACATCCACGATATAGGACAGCAGAACGCCCACCGCGTAGGCCGCGATCACGCCGATTACGAGGGGCTGACCGCGCCGATAGAGGGACTCGTCGCCCACCCTCAATATGATCACCTTCACGAGCCAGACCAGCAGAATTGCTACGACGCTCTTGCGGACGCCGCCGATCATGGCGACGGCGAAACCCACCGGGTGCAGCGGCCACCAGGGCAAGCGGTGATGAGCCAGGATCAGCAGGAGACTTACCAGGGCCCCTGCGCCGAAGGAAACCCGCTCCGAGGGCGAGAGGACCTGCGCGTTGCGGATCCACATCTCCAGCCCGTCCCATACTCCCCGGGCGCCGGCCACGAAAGCGGGTTCGGTGAACTCGAAGGCGCCGCCGCTGTACGCGAGGTGGAGCGTATAAACGATCGAGGTCAGGAACGTCAGCACCAGCGTGGCCGCAATTGCCAGGTACACGCCCTTTCCCACCCCGCCAATTCGGTCCCCCACCTTGGCCGCGTGGGCCATGGAACACATGCCCAGGGTTCGCCAGTTGCGTCCGTAGGCGTTTGCCAGCGAAAGCACCGTCAGGTCCCGGGACGAGAGGCCCTCCGTACCCACTAGACGCACGGTCGCCGTGTTTACGTCGTTATGCGGCAGATCGAGGGCGGCGAGGCCGGTTTCCGCGACGATTCGCGTGACGCCCAGATATACCACGATCAAGAAAAGGAGGAACAGGCAGGTGAGCCACAGCGACATGCCTGAAGCCTGGAGCCAACCGACCATGAAGACGGTTCCAGCGATCAGGCCGAAAACTGCGGTACGGTAGGAGAAAAACTCCCGCGAGTCGTCCAGGTCCTTCGCGCCGCCCAGGCACTTACGCCACACCCTGTAGAGGTGCCGCCGTGCCATCCAGACCGTGAAAAGCGAAAATACCAGGAAACCCGCAAAATGCTGGAGTTCCATCACGCCGCGGGCGTTGGCGACCCCCATCCGCCCCATCACGCCCTGCTCGATCAGCTGCACGAGATAGAAGAACCAGACGCTGAACAGGATCTCGGTCCGCGTGAAATAGGCGATGCCCATCAGCAGGTAGTTGAACCGGATCATGACCGGCGACCAGGCTTCCCCCAGCTCAAGGTTTACGGTCGAAGGGTTTCCCAGAGGGATGGTAGGCCACGATGTGAAATAACCGCCCGTGTTCCATGCCATGATTGCCAGGGTGGCGCCGAATCCGACCCAGAAGGATCGTGTGCGGGCGATCCGTGGCATGATCGCCCGTTCCTCGCTGCCTTCGATGAGCATCAGGGGAACCTGGGCCAGGGGAAAGGTCAGCCGCTCGTGTTCGATCCACTGTTTCCTGAGGATGACCATGAGGGACGCGCCGACGAAGAAGATGGCCGCGTAGAAGGAGCCCCACCAGAAAAGGGGAATCACCCAGTACCGCCACGGCACTGTCTGTCCGCGGGGAAGGCTCTCGAAGAACCAGGTGACGGCGCCGCCCCGGTCGGAAACCACGAGCCAGGCGGGCAGGTAGTCGAAGAACAGTTCCGCCCAGCGATTCTCGGCAGACGCAAAGTAATGCGGACCGCTGATGACGGAGAGCGCGTAAGTACTGAAGGCCCAGCCGGGGATGGCGGATGCGGTGAACACCAGGAAGAAAATGACGATGATCTCCGGCCGCGACAGCGAGCGGTCCGGCACGACGATCTTCAGCGCCGGATTGAGTACGAGCACGACCAGAACCAGGGGGCAGAGTGCGGCGATGGGCAGGTGGGCGATGGTAATGAAGGAAGCGTGGATTACGTAGGCGGAATGAATCGTCCACAACGTAACGAGTACGGACAGTATCATCCCGAGGGCGACCGCCCGGACCGTCAGTCCCGCCGCAACGGGATGGGGACCAGGCATTACCTGCGTTCGGCCGCCGGGCATCACCTTCGCTCGGCCGCCGGGTTGTCCAGGTACATTTTGACGGGTTGCCGTTGATGAATTCATGGTGCCGTCACGTAATGGACCGCGGCGGACCGCGGCGGCGCCGCGCCATGTGACATCGCCGTATTCTCGCAGTCCCGAGCTGTCATTCGCAGACGTCCCGAATTGAAAGGTATCATAGGCATTAGTAGCGGAATCAAAAGGAAAGTCAACGGTCGCCTTTTCTCTTGACACCCCCGGTCCGCGCAGTTTTCATTACACCGTAAGATCTAACGGTCTCGAGGGCGGGTCTTATGACTCGCCCTTTTGTTGTTTATTGAGCCGGATACCGGTCGACTTCGAAGCGGGATTCAGACCGTCCGGAAATCAAACAGGGAGATGGAAGAAAGATGGCCGTTCGCATTCTCGTAGGCGCAGCGTGGGGGGACGAAGGCAAGGGAAAGATCGTCGATTTTCTGAGTGAGCGGGCCGATATCGTCGTGCGGTTCCAGGGCGGGGCCAATGCTGGGCACACCGTTCAGATCGGAGACCAGGAGTACATCCTCCACCTCATACCCGTCGGTATCCTCCGGCAGGACAAGGCCTGCGTCATCGGCAACGGAACGGTAATCGATCCGGAAGCGCTGATGGAAGAGATCGAGATGCTCGGGACTCACGGCATCGAAGTGGAGGGTCGCCTGTTCATCAGCCACAACGCCCACGTGATCATGCCGTACCACAAACTGATCGACCGGGTCGGGGAAGAACAGTTGCAGGAGGAAGAGCGGATCGGCACCACGGGAAGGGGCATTGGTCCCGCCTACGCGGACAAGGCCGCCCGCAAGGGTATTCGCATCGGCGACCTGCAC
>JAPOOT010000062.1 GCA_026713285.1 Gemmatimonadota bacterium
AAATGATCTGCTCCTCGACCGCCATGGGCCGGTATTGTGCCTGCTTGAGCAGTTCGACCAGCCGCTCACCCAGGTGGAGCTCCCGCTGCGTGGTCTGGTCCAGACCCGACGTACCGAACCGGGCGAAGGCTTCCAGCTCCCGGTAACGGGCCAGCGACGTTCTGAGCAGACCGGCAACCTGGCGCGATTTCATCGCTTTGATCTGCGCTGCGCCACCCACGCGGGATACCGACAGGCCCACGTTGACGGCCGGTCTCTGTCCCGCGAAGAACAGGTTGGATTCCAGGAATATCTGTCCATCGGTGATGGAAATCACGTTAGTCGGAATATACGTCGACACGTCGCCGAACTGGGTTTCGATGACAGGCAGCGCGGTCAGCGAACCGGCGCCGTATTCGTCGCTCATCTTGGCTGCCCGTTCCAGGAGCCGGGAATGCAGGTAGAACACGTCTCCCGGATAGGCCTCGCGCCCGGGCGGACGCCGCAAGTTCAGCGAAAGCTGGCGGTAGGCCACCGCGTGCTTGGTCAGATCGTCGTAGATGACCAGGGCGTGCTTTCCATTGTCGCGGTAGAACTCGCCCATGGTCGCCCCGCCGTAGGGGGCCAGGAACTGCATGGGCGCCGGCGCGCTGGCCGCGGCCACGACCACGGTGGTGTATTCCATGGCGCCGTGTTCTTCCAGGATCGCGACCGTCTTTGCGATCGTCGAACCCTTCTGTCCGATGGCCACGTAGATGCAGGCCACGTCCTGGCCCTTCTGGTTGATGATCGCGTCCAGGGCCACGGCCGTCTTGCCGGTCTGCCGGTCGCCGATGATCAGTTCGCGCTGTCCCCTTCCGATGGGGAACATGCTGTCGATCACCTTGAGACCGGTATACATGGGTTCATTTACCGGCTGTCGCTGCACCACGCCGGGCGCCTTCGTCTCAATCGGACGCGATTCCGCTCCGATGATGGGCCCCTTGCCGTCGATAGGCCGGCCCAGGGAGTCCACCACGCGGCCCAGCATGTCGTCGCCCACGGCGCACTCGACGATCCGCTGCGTCCGTTTGACCGGATCGCCTTCCTTGATCAGCTGGTCGTCCCCGAAGAGGATGCATCCGACGTTGTCTTCTTCCAGGTTGAGCACCATGCCCACCACGTCATTGGGAAACTCGACGAGTTCGTTCGCCATCACGTTGGAGAGGCCCTGCACCCGGGCGATCCCGTCACCCACCTGGAGCACGGTACCCGTTTCGTAGATGTCGACCTCTCTCTTGAAGTTCAGTACCTGCTGCTTCAGGAGTTCGGAGACCTCGTCCGCACGAATTGCTATTTCATCAAACGCCATTGTCTTCTCCATCTATGCTCATTATGAAGCAAGCGACTGGCGAACCCGTTGGAGCTGGGTGGCCAGGCTGCTGTCGAAGACCTGGTCGCCCACGCGGACCACGAAACCGCCGATCAGTTCCGGGTTCACGCCGGTCTTCATCCGTATCCGCTTGCCCGTAAGCGCTTCAAGGCTCGACCTCAGGCCGCCTTCCTGCGTCTCGGTAAGCGCTACCGCGCTCGAGACGTCCGCGTTTACGATTCCGTCCCACTCATCCAGGATCTCCCGACACGATTCCAGGATCTCCGGCATGAGGCGCGCCCGCCGCCTGGTAGCCAGCAGGTAGAGGAAATTGAGGGTGATGTCCTGGACTTTGCCTTCGAACAATTCGCCCAGAATGCGCTGCTTTACGTCAGCCGGTATGACCTTGTCCGTGATGAATTCCACAAAGGGTTCGGAATCCCGGCACAGCTGCTCGAACGCCGCTATTTCGCCGCGTACCGGTTCCAGCAACTCCCTTTCCGCCGCGGCTTCCAGCCACGCCCCGGCATACCGGTGTGCGATGTCTTTCATACTGGCCATGGTTCCCCGCTATTCTTTCGCAGAGGGTATCTGTGCGATGAATTCGTCCACGACCTTACGATGTTCCGCCGCGTCCAGTGTGCTGTTCAGGACTTTGCCCGCGATCTCCACCGCCAGGTCGCCCACCTGTGCGCGCAGTTCGGCCACCGCGTGTTCCTTCTCGCGCCGGATGGTGTTGCGCGCCTTCTCCAGTTCGCGGTCCGTTTCCTGCTGGGTCAGCTCGAGAATCCGGCCGCGCTCCGCGTTGGCCTGGTCGACCGCGGCCTGTACCTTCGCACGGGCCTCGGCCTCGATTTCCTCGAGCCGCCGCCTGGCTTCATCGTGGAGACGGTCCAGTTCCGCCCGGTCCGCGTCCAGTCCGGCCATGCGGTCGCGGATATCCCGTTTCCTGTCCTCGATGGCCTGGGCGATCATGCCGAAAACGTACTTCTTCAGGACGAAGAACAGGATGGCGAACCCGATCATCTGGATGATCAGGGTGCTCAGGTCAATGCCAAGATCGTGCAAGATATCTAACACGCGCTATGCTCCTTCGAACGCCGGCAACACGCGCCGTATGGACGCGCCGCAAGCCATGCAGTCCGTTTGCATCCTACTGTCCGACCTGAGTCAGTTGCATGACCTGCTCGAATGAAGGCAACCGGCCCTGGAGCATGAAGAAAACCAGCAGGCCGTAGATAGCCAGCGATTCCATGAACGCCAGGCCGATGATCATCACCAGCTGAATGCGGCCGGCGGCTTCGGGCTGACGGGAAATGCCCTGGCAGGCCAGACCGGTGGCGATGCCCTGTCCAACGCCGGCGCCGATGGCGGCGACGGAAACAGCAAGGGCCACGCCAAGTCCCAAACCCATGTAGTACAGCATGAAGCAAACTCCTTTCGGAATGGAGAACGAATTACAGCAGCATCATAACGTCAAATTGAAACATTCTGAACTCGTTTTGAAACATTCTGAACTCGCTGCACAGCATACGCACCTACAGCGCGTCAGTGGTCTTCTTCCCCGTGACCATGGTCCAGGAACTGCGCTACGTACACGGCGCTGAGCACCGAGAAGATCATCGCCTGAATCGTCCCGGAAAACACCGCGAACATCAACATCGGGACCTGCAGCGGCACGAAGGGCACTTCCAGGGCGCCTAAAAGCAGCACCGGGGACAGGCCGGCCAGCACGAGGAGGATCATTTCCTCCCCGAACACATTCCCGAACAGCCGTATCGAAAGCGAGACGACCTTGGCGAACTCGCCGATTATATGGAGCGGGCACATGAGCACGCCCATCCACCTGGGCTCACCCCAGAAATGCCAGAGATAGGCTTTGATCCCTATTTCGCGCAGGCCGATGAGATGGGCCGCGACGACGGAGATGAGGGCGAATCCGAGCGTGGTGTTCAGATCGGCGGTGGGCGACTGCATGCCGGGTATGACGCCCAGCATGTTCATGAACCAGATGTAGATGAAAAAGGAGGCGAAAAAGGGAATGTACTTCCTGCCGCGCTCCCCTACGATATTGAGGAAGAAATCGGTCAGCCCCTCGACGGCCATTTCGAAAAGGGCCTGAATCGAGCCTTCGGGAATACGCTTGAGCGTTCTTACCGCGATGGTTACGAGAACGAGGACTATTACGAAGACGAGCAGGGTGTTCAGCAGGAGATCCGGCTGCCTGACAGGCCTGGGTATCCATTCGGCCAGCGGGCCCAGCAATAGAAACAACCCATGTAGTATCGAGTAGTGCGCTTCACCGCTTCCTCCCTCCGACGCCATCTTCAGAGAGAGGACACTCGACCACGGAGTAGTCAAAGGAAAACCTCCTTACCGGTACGACCGCTTCGTCTTGTCCAGTACGGCGGTCCAGTCGGGCCGCTCATCCCCCGAGCCCCGCCTCGTGAGCAGGATCAGTCCGCACAGGGTCAGCGTGAATGGCGTCAAGGATACGCCCATCAAAAACCCGATCGGGTGGAACCAGTCCCCCGAAGTCACGAAATACAACACGATTCCCAGCAGCGGCAGCTTGGCCATCAGAAGCAGGAACAACCGGTTGCGGTTCCGCTTGATGTGCGCGACGGGCGTCATGTAACGGCGGACCAGCCAGGCCGTGACATACAGCAGCAACAGCCCGATAAACGATCCGGTGAAGAAATTGACGGCAAGCAGGTCCGCGCCCGCTACGCGCGCCGCGATAGTGCCGACCACGGTCAGCACGGCGCTTATCCGGTAGACGCGGGGCAGGAACCGCCGCAACGGTTCATCGTTGTTTCCGGACGGAGATTCCGCGTCCGTCGCCGTTCCGGCCGTCGACATGCCGCCGATCAATGTTTCGCCGTCACGCTCAGTGCTTTGCGCCATTGCTCTCCCGCTCCGCCGCTTCCAGCTTTCTGTTCAGACGTTTCAGCGTCCTCGCCATTTCCAGGAACCCGGCCACGACGCCGAGCATGGCGCCGACGACGCCGCCCCAGGGATTCAACTCAGGCCAGGCCAGTTCGACCTGGTGACCCAGAAAGTATCCTATCGCCGTGGCGAAAACCAGGGTCAGGCCGATTACGGCAAGCTCTCCGGCTTCCCTCATGTACTGCCATTTGCCCTGCGTATCCCGTGCCATATACCATCAGTCAACGCTCAATCAACGCTCGTTCGGGTTTTAAGCCCCATCCGTACGGTCGTCTCCGCCTTTCGCACGGTCCGTTCCGCCTTTCGCACGGTCCGCTCCGGCGTTCGCACGGTCCGTTCCGTCGTATTCTTCGGACATGGACGAATTCCCGTGGAAGACAGCCCCTTCTTCGATGACGAGGGACTTGGTCTTCAAGTCACCGACCAGCGTGGATTTGCCGCCCAGGAGTACGTGTTGCGATACGATAAGCTGACTCTCCACGCAACCATGAATGACCGCGGTCTTGGACTCTATGGACGACCCTACGATCCGGCCGGACTTTCCGACCTCGACCCCGTCGGTGGCTTTGACGTCGCCGTTCACGGTGCCGTCTACCCGGATATTGCCCTCAACGTCCACCGAACCGTTCAGTTCAGTGCCCTTGGCGATGATCGTCATACTGAGCTCCCGAAAACGTCCTGCACCTGATGATCCGAACATGTCAGCGCTGCGTTCGCAGGGTCAACAGCAGATCGTCCCAGTGGATGACCTCGGGCAGGTAACCGCGAGGGTCGACGGGGACACCGTCTTTCCAGACCTCGTAATGCAGATGCGGCGCCGTGCTGCGGCCCGTATTCCCGACCAGGGCGACGATCTGCCCGCGACGGACCGTCTGGCCGCGGTCGACCCGCAGCATGGCGTTGTGACCGTAACGCGTCGACATATCGTATCCGTGATCTATCTCGACCAGCCAGCCCAAGTTCTGATCCCAGTCCGCGAAGGTCACGGTCCCATCGGCGGCGGACCTGACCGGCGCGCTTTCACGGGCGGCGACGTCCAGGCCGAAATGCGTCCCGGCGATGGGATCGTCCCCATGTTCGTACTCCCGCGTCACCCAGCCGGCGACCGGCCATATGGACGGCACGTATCGTAACAGTGCCGCGCTTTCCCCAGTGGCTGCTTCCACCCTCGCCGGAAGGCCGTCGTCCGTCAGAAATGGCAACCCGTCCCGGTTGGCGGACACGAGGCCGTTTTCATCGTCCACGCGTACCGGGGATTCGGAATCGAACCGCTCGACGCCCGCCAGCCTGCGTATCGACCTGGCGGTGTCCTTCAGTTCCTCCAGTTGCCGGGTCAACTCCATGGACTTTTCCTCTACCGACTTTATCTGTGTTTTCCAGGTTTGGCCGAAAGAACCCTCGGCTATATCCGCCGGGAGGACCAGGACAACCACCGGCGCGAGCAAGCCGAGTCCCAACATCGAGACGAGCGCGACAAACAGGAACCTCGGCATGCGCAACTCGTGCGCCCGGCCCGATCGGTCAGAGACGAAAACCAGTGACATCCAGTGCATTCTGGGCATGACCGATACCACCCCGGATTCTTACATCCGTCCTTGTTCCGTCACGCCTCGTGACGGAATCGGCGCGACGGCATAAATATAGGCCGCCGGGCCGAAATGTCAAAGGATATCGGTTAAAATAACGGGGTTGGACGGGCGAGGGACGTGTACGGGGTCCGGCGGGCTTCACAGGCGAACTTTCAGCAGTTCGAGGATGCGGTTCAGGTCATCGGTGGAATAGAACTCGATTTCGATCTTCCCCTTGTGCTGCCTGCGGTTGATGTTCACCTTCGTTCCCAGTATGCGCTGCATGATGGTCTCGGCGGCCGAGAGGTCGTGAGGCTTGTGTGCCGGGGCGCTTTCCCGCTTCTCCTCGTAGCGTTTCTTCACGAGTTCTTCCACTTTGCGCACCGACAGGCCCTTCTTTACGACCTGCTTGCACAAATCGGCCTGTTCCGCGCGGTTTTCGAGTCCGAGCAGCGCTCGCGCGTGGCCCATGGTGATCTCATCTGCCAGGAGGCACTTCTGGACTTCGGCCGGCAGTTTCAACAGCCGGAGCGTGTTGGCTACCGTCGTCCTGTTCTTTCCCACGCGGGTTGCGACCTCTTCCTGCGTGAGGTGGCATTCTTCCTGCAACCGAAGGTATGCGCGGGCTTCGTGGATCGGATTCAGGTCGTCCCGCTGGATGTTCTCGATCAGCGACAGTTCCATCATTTCTTCGGGGGATGAAACTGCCATGACGATGGCCGGTATGGTCTGGTAGCCCGTTTGACGGGCGGCCCGGAGCCTTCGCTCCCCGGCGATCAGCTCGTATTCATCCTTTTCGTTTTTCCGTCGGACGGCGATCGGCTGAATAACGCCCTTTTCGAGGATGGACCGGGCCAGTTCGTCAAGCCTGGCCTGGTCGAACGACTGCCGTGGTTGGTAGGGATTGGCCGAAATCCGATCTATCGGCACCTGGAGCACGCTTTGCCGGTCTTCCTGATCGTCCGGAAGATCAGGAATCAGCGCTTCGAGCCCCCGTCCCAGCACTTTCCTGGCTGCCATTGGCAATTACCTCTCTGGCTAGATTCATATAGCTTTCCGCTCCCGACGAGAGAATATCATACAGTATGATCGGACTGCCGAAGCTCGGCGCTTCGCTCAGACGAACGTTTCTCGGGATGGTAGTCTGATAGACTTTGTCCGCGAAATACTGTTTGGCTTCCACCTCGATCTGTCTCGTGAGATTGAGCCGCTTGTCGTACATCGTCAGGAGGATGCCTTCAATCTTCAGGCTGCGATTCAGATGCTTCTGGATCTTCCGGATCGAACTGAGCAGTTGCCCGAGTCCCTCGAGGGCATAATACTCGCACTGTATGGGAATCAACACCGAGTCGGCCGCCGTGAGGGCGTTCAGGGTGAGCAGGCTCAGGGAAGGCGGGCAGTCGATCAGGATGTAATCGTACTCGTCGCGTATGGGTTTGATCGCCTCTTCCAGTTTCCGTTCCCGGGCGATGGCCGATACCAGTTCGATTTCGGCGCCCACCAGCCGCCGATGGGCCGGAACTGCGTGAAGCGCGGGGATCTCGGTCTGCTGAACGGCTTCCTCGATGTTGCGTTCGTCCAGCAGGACTTCGTATATCGTCACGTCCAGCGTGCGGTCCTGCAGGCCGAGTCCCGACGTGGCGTTCGACTGCGGGTCCAGGTCGATCAGCAGCGTCTTCTTCTCCGCGACGCCGAGGCAGGCCGACAGGTTGACGGACGTGGTCGTCTTGCCCACCCCGCCCTTCTGATTCGCGATCGAAATGACCTTGCCCATTAATACCCCACTACGGCGCGCAGAAGCAGAATCGGTGCGCGCGCGGGAACGTAACTCACCCGCCGCCATCGGAACGGATCAATACCACGGCATGGGCCGCGATGCCTTCTTCCCGTCCCGTGAATCCGAGTCTTTCTGAAGTTGTGGCCTTGATCGACACGCGGTCGTCCGACAATCCGAGGGCTTCGCCGATCCGTCGGCGCATCAGCGGCACGAATGGCGACAGTTTCGGACGTTCCGCGACGACGGTGGCGTCCACATTCGATACAGTATAACCGGATTCGCCCAGTGCGTCAACAATCCGTTGGAGCAGGGCGAGACTGGAAATCCCACGGTAACGGGACTCGTTATCGGGGAAGTGAATCCCGATATCGCCCAGCGCGGCTGCGCCCAGGAGCGCGTCGCCGATGGCGTGCGAAAGCACGTCCGCGTCCGAGTGGCCCTGCAGCCCGCGTTCGTGGGGAACGGTCACGCCGCCCAGTACACAGGGCCTGTCGTCCGCGAAGGCGTGCACGTCGTAGCCGGTTCCTACGCGAATGTCATCCATGGCAAGAAAGCCTCATGATGTAATCTCAGGTTAATCCGCTGTCAGATCCGCCCCTGCCGACGCAAGATGCGCTCCGCTGTCAGATCCGGCCCTGCCGACGCAGGATGCGCTCCGCGGTCAGATCCGCCCCTGCCGCCGCAGGATGCGCTCCGCTGTCAGATCCGCCCCTGCCGCCGCAAGATGCGCTCCGCGGTTTCCAGGTCCTCGGCCGTGGTCACCTTGATGTTGTCGGAGGCGCCTTCCAGGACCCGAACCACGTAACCGGCCCGTTCCACCAGTTCGGCGTCGTCGGTCCCGACATATCCCTGTTCCCGCGCCCGTTCGTGTGCCGTTCTGAGCATCCCGTACGCGAACGTCTGGGGCGTCTGCGCCCGCCAGATCGTCGATCGGTCCGGTGTCGCCTCGACCACGCCGTCGCGGATGATCTTAATCGTGTCCGTCGACGGGGTGGCCGCGATCACGGCGCCGTGCCTGGCGCAGCCGAGGACGGAAGCTTCGAGCGCACCGGGCTCGACGCAGGGGCGCGCCGCGTCATGGACCAGCACGGATCCGGTGTCGTCGTCCAGGGCCATCAGGCCGCGGTATACCGACTCCTGGCGCGTGCTGCCACCGGCGACCACTTTGGCAAGCTTCGGATATGCAACGCCCGGACCGGACGGCTCGGACGGCCCGGACGGCCCGGTCAGCAGGGCCTTGCAGAATTGCACGCGCGACGGCTCTACCACCACCAGGTATCCCGCCACGGCCTGACACGCCTCGAAAGCCGAGAGGGTGTGGGCCAGGATCGACCTGCCGCCGATCGTGATGTATGGTTTCTCCTCATCCGACCGCATACGCTGGCCGAGACCGGCCGCGGGGATGATTCCCATCGCGGATTTCACGGTCTTAGTCCTCCTCATACGATCAGCATGGCGTCGCCATAGCTGTAGAACCGGTATTTCTCCCTGACCGCCTCCTCGTAAGCGGAAAGGATCCGTTCCCTTCCGGCAAAGGCGCTGACCAGCAAGAGGAGCGTCGACTTCGGCAGATGGAAATTAGTCAGCAGCGCGTCGACCAGCCGGAAATTGTAGGGGGGATAGATGAAACACCGGGTGCGCCCCTCGTACCGGCGCGGAACGAGTCCATGTCCGCCTGGACCGCCTGGACCGCCTGGACCGCCTGGACCGCCTGGACCGCCTGGGCCGAACCCACCTCCGTCTTCGGCCGCGCCACCGGCCGCGTATGCTCTATCGGGCCCGGATCCTGCGTCAGCCGCGGATGCTCTATCGGGCCCGGATCCTCCGGCGGCCGCGGAGCCTCCTGCCGCGATCGTTTCCAGGGCGCGCACGACCGTGGTTCCCACGGCGACCACGCGGCCCTCGCCACGCCTTTTCAGGATCGTTTCCGCTTCGTGCGCCTCCATACGGTAGTATTCCGCGTCCATTTCGTAGTCTTCCACGGCGGCGGAGCGGATCGGCTGGAACGTGCCTGGCCCGACGTGGAGCAGGATCGGCACCACGGCCGTGCCCCGCGACCGGATGCGGTCCAGCAGGGGGGCCGTGAAATGCAGTCCGGCCGTGGGAGCGGCCACGGCGCCGTATTCCTCCGCATAGACCGTCTGGTACCGATCCCTGTCGGTCGCGTCCGGCGCGCGGCGTATATAGGGAGGCAGCGGCGTACGGCCAACCTGCTCGATGACCCGCGTAACGTCCTCGTTCCCGCCGAATCGAACATGGCGAATGTCCGGACCGGGGTCGTCCTCCACCGTGGCGGTAAGTACGCCGCCCTCCAGTTCCAGGCGCGTCCCTCTCGCGAGCCGGGCGCCGGGCTTCAGCAGGGCTTCCCAGAGGGCGGACGAGGACTCGCGGACCTTGCGGACCAGCACGACTTCGACCTTTCCGCCGGTCTCCGGCCGCGTCCCCAGCAGCCTCGCCGGCATCACCTTCGTCCGGTTGAGCACCAGCGCGTCGGCCGGGGCCAGGTATTCTACTATGTCCCGGAATGCGCGGTGTTCGATCATTCCGCCGCGCCTGTGCACCACCATCAACCGGGACGCGTCGCGGTGTTCGGCCGGATGCTGGGCGATCAGGTCTTCCGGCAGGTTAAAATCGTATGCGGCTAAATTCACGAATGCTCGCAGGATCTTTCGCGCCGAACGCGTCGGCTAAAGGGTCCGCCGTGCCGAGCGGGCGACGAAACTGAAGCGCTGCGCCGACCGCGCTGGCTAAGGGGTCCGCCGGCCGCGCAGGCAGCCAGCCTGCAGGCCGTCAGTCGAACAGTCCGGGCCGCGGCCTCTTGTTCGTGTCGAATCCCAGGTGCCCGTACGCCAGCTCGGTGGCCACCCTGCCCCGGGGCGTGCGCTTGATCAGGCCCTGGACGATGAGATAGGGCTCGTATACTTCCTCGAGCGTTCCGCTCTCCTCTCCCACGGCCACGGCCAGCGTGTTCAGGCCCACGGGACCGCCTTCGTACTTCTCGATGATGGCCGTGAGGATCAGGCGGTTCATGTCGTCCAGACCCATGTGATCCACGCCCAGCATGTCGAACGCGGCCGTCGCGGTCTCGCCGGTAATACGGCCGTCGCGCTTGACCTGGGCGTAGTCCCGCACCCGCTTCAGGTACCGGTTGGCGATACGGGGCGTACCCCGTGACCGCCGGGCGATCTCCATCGCCCCGCCTTTATCGGTCTCCACGCCGATGATTTCGGCCGCCCGCGTTACGATCAGGAAGAGTTCGTCCGGCGTGTAGAAATCGAGGCGGATGGGGATGCCGAAACGCGCCAGGAGCGGCGCCGTAAGCAGGCCCGTGCGCGTCGTCGCGCCTACCAGCGTGAAGTGATCCAGATTAAGGGAGAGCGAACGGGCGCTCGGCCCCCGGTCCACCAGGATGTCGATCTTGAAATCCTCCATGGCGGCGTACATGTGTTCCTCCACCACGTGGTTCAGGCGGTGGATCTCGTCGATGAAGAACACGTCTCCCGGCTGCAGGTTGGTCAGCAGGCCCGCCAGGTCGGCCGGTTTGTCCAGCACCGGCCCGGCGGTCTGACGGATCTCCACGCCCATTTCGTTGGCGAGAATGGTGGCCAGCGTAGTCTTGCCCAGTCCGGGCGGTCCGTGGAGCAACACGTGGTCGATGTGGTTCTCTCCGCGGGTCTTCGCTGCCTCGATATACAGCTGCAGCTCCGCCTTGGCCTTTTCCTGGCCGGGGAATTCATCGAAACGGCCCGGCCGCAGCACGCGGTCGAACTCGTTATCCTCGTCGAACCGGTCCGGGTCGGACAACGGGTAGTCCCGTTCGTCCATCTACCGCCCTCCCTGGTTCCGCAGCACCAATCGAATGATCTCCTCCGCCGCGGGGGTTTCCGCGCTTTCGGACATCACCCGGATGACCTGCTTGCGGGCTTCAGGCTGGTCGTAGCCCAGCGCCACCAGGCCCATGATCGCATCGTCCACTTCGGGGGCCTCTCCCGAAGGCGCCACGGGCAGCGCTTCCGCCGTGCCGGTATCCATGGAGGCGAGCTTGTCGCGTAGCTCCATGATCAACCGCTGCGCAGTCTTCCGGCCGATCTTGGGCAGTGAGACCAGCTTGCCCACGTCTTCGTTTATGATCGCGGCGGTAAACTCGGCGACCGTCGCGCCGGAAAGGATGTTCAGGGCCACGCCGGGCCCGATGCCAGGCAGCGTGATCAGCACTTCGAAGAGGCGCTTCTCGTCCACGGTCGCGAAACCATAGAGCTGCATGCCGTCTTCCCGGCTGTGGAGCACCGTTTCCACGCGCACGCGCGAACCCGGGGGACCGAGGGCCTGGACCGTGGAGAGGGGGACGTCCATGTAAAGGCCGATCCCGCCGACGGACACCGTGATGCCGTCGGGCTGCTTGTCGACCAATTCACCTTCGACGAATGCGATCAACCGCCTGGATCCCTCCGGTTATCCTGTGAAAGTGACAGATGGCGACCGCCAGTGCGTCGGACGCGTCTTCCGGCATGGGCTTCCGGTCGGGATCCCGGTCGAGGTTCAGCATGGCGCGCACCAGGTACTGAACCTGCTGCTTCGACGCGCCACCCGCGCGGGTAATGGCCATCTTCACATCGCGCGGGGCGTATTCCCAGACCTGCAGTCCCCGGTTCGCCGCGGCCAGGAGGGCGACCCCCCGGGCGTGTCCCAGTATGAGGGCCGCTTTGGGAAACCGCCCGCCGAAGGTGGACTCGACGGCCACCAGTTCCGGGTGGTTTCGATCGATGACTTCGCACAGGCCGTCGTAGATCAACTTCAGCCGGTCCGGGAGGGCCTTGCGCGACCCCGTCCGCACCACGCCGCAGTCCAATAGCCGAGTGTTCCTGCCCCGGGTGTCGATCACGCCGTATCCTGTAATTACGCTGCCCGGGTCGATTCCGAGGATGATCATGTATACCCGCTACCCGTTCATCTTCTCCAGCATTCCGTCGTCCACGTCGAAATTGGCGTAGACGTGCTGGACGTCGTCGTGGTCCTCGAGGACCTCCATCAACCGAAGAAGCTGCTCCGCGTCCTTGCCCTCGACCGCCACGGTCGACTGAGGAATGCGGCCTATTTCAGCCCGCAGAGGGGCGAACCCGTTTTCCTCGAGCTGGGCCCGCACCGATTCGTAATCGGAAACGGCGGTGTATACGTCCAGGGTATCTCCTTCGTCCAGGATGTCTTCCGCGCCGGCTTCGAGGGCGATCAACATGACCTCGTCCTCGTCGACCCCATTCTTGTCCACGACGATCGTGCCCTTCTGATCGAACATCCAGGCCACGCAGCCCGCCTCCCCCATGTTGCCGCCGTTCTTCGTGAAGGCATGGCGCATCTCGGAGGTGGTGCGGTTCTTGTTGTCCGTCACCGCTTCCACCATCAACGCAACGCCCGCCGGCCCGTATCCCTCGTAGACCAGTTCCTCGTAATGAACGCCGTCCAGTTCACCCGTGCCTCGCGCGATGGCCCGGTCGATGTTGGCCTGCGGCACGTTTTCCGTCTTGGCGGCCAGCACGGCCGTCCTGAGCCGGGGGTTGACGTTCACCGAACCGCCGCCCTGCCGCGCGGCGATGGTGATCTCCTTGATGACGCGGGTGAAGATCTTCCCGCGAGCGGCGTCTTTCTGTTCCTTCTTCCGCTTGATCGTGCTCCACTTGGAATGCCCGGACACCTTGCCTCCTCAGGGGATCCTGACGACCCGTTTCCCCGTACCCGTGTTATTTGATGTGTCCCTGGCGCGAACGGCGAGGGTGTGTTCGCCGGGTTCCAGTCCGTCCAGGGCGATCTCGAATGACTCCGTCCTCGAATCCGTAACGCCGTCCGCGGGGTGTACCACCCGCCAGTCGCGCCCGTCTATGGCGTATTCCACGCGAAAAAGGGGACTGGCGTTATCCTGGACAAGAAAGGACAACAGGCCGTCTGATATGTTGATCCGGGTTACCAGCGGACCGGTATTGTCCACCAGAAAAGGTTCGGTGAGGTGATCCGACTCCAGTGCCTGGTCAGGCGGGTTCGACGGCGCGTCGCTGACCACGACGCGTATGACGTATTCGCCATCCGGGAAGGTCTCGGAATCCCAAGAATGGGAAGGGGCGCGCCGTTCCGACTCCAGGAGTTTCCAGGATTCTTCCGCAACGCCTCGAAAATAGAAGCCGAAGGACAGTCCGTCCCCGTCGGGATCGCTCGCCTGGACCGCGATGGCCCGCATGCCCTTCCGGTAGGTGGGGGAGCCGGCCGATGCGTTCTGGCCGCGGCCGTTGCCACGGCCACCGACCTGCGCGGCGATGCCCGGGGGAAGATCGGTCTGTCCGCCTGAACCTGGCGCGGCGTCCCGCAATTGGACGCCCGGCTCGTATACCATGACCGAGTGCACCCTGGGCGGATTGTTTCGCGTCAGGTACGAGGCCGAAACGGAAGAGACCGAGGGGGTTTGCTCGTTCCGCGTGCTCAGTACCGCCTTCCACTGCAGATAGCGGGCGGGCGGGCATGCCAGGGCTTCTCCTTCCGGGTCGGTGTAGGGACCGGTCCA
>JAPOOT010000304.1 GCA_026713285.1 Gemmatimonadota bacterium
CCACCCGGTACATGGGCAGGATCATTTCGCGGGATTACGACACGGTCCGCGAGGAGACCCACAACGGGGAGACCGTCTGGCGCCAGGAATCCGTTGGAAAAGCCCGGATCAATTCCGTCACGGCGCGGGTCACGCGCGTCGGCCCCCTGCACAGGATC
The DNA here is from genome assembly GCA_026713285.1 of Gemmatimonadota bacterium. GTDB lineage: Bacteria > JAAXHH01 > JAAXHH01 > JAAXHH01 > JAAXHH01 > JAAXHH01. The sequence goes on from JAPOOT010000304.1 coordinate 159, forward strand.
TACGGCGCGGTATGGGGCGAACCGCTCAGGGAGGTCCAGGTGCGCATCGATGACGGAGCCTGGCAGACGGCCGAAATCATCGAGGGGCTGGACGCCGAACACGCCTGGAAGTTCTGGCGGTTGGACTGGGACAGGCCTTCAGCGGGCGAGCATACGATCACTTCACGGGGCGTAACGACGGGCGGCACGATTCAGCCCGCGCCGGACGATCCCTACCTGGCCGGCAAGAAGACTTACTGGGAAAGTAACGGCCAGGTGACCCGGACTATTCAGATCTTCGATAGCTAGGGAACGAATCCCGATCCATGGTCATCGATTCCCACGCTTACTGTTTTCCTCCGGGAGACGCGAAGGCCGGGTACTCGGACGCAGGTGAACACCTCCGTTGGATGCAGGCCGAGCACGCGGTCCACCACCAGCCGGCCTGGCGGGTCCGCGACCGGGCCCCCGCCTCGTCAGATGCGATCGCTCCCGCTTCGCCCGGGGATTGGTCCACGCTTCCCGACGTGGATTTCCGCGTCGATCATACCCATGGCCGGGTGGTGTGGACGGTCGACGGCGAAGACTGCACCAAGCAGTTCTATCCGCCCCACCTGCGCAACCTGGAGTACACCCCCGACGGCCTGATCGCCGAGATGGACTATGCGGGCGTGGACGCCGCCCTGCTCCATACCAATCCCATGCTGAACCGGGACAGTGCGTTCCAGGCCGAATGCGTCGCTGCATTTCCCGGCCGGCTGTACTCCATGGCGCCCGTGGACGAGTGGCGAATCACCGCGGAAACGGACCGGGTGATCGATGAGATTGACCGGGCCGTGCGCGTTCGCGGATTGCACGCCGTCAAGTTCAACGCGACGCTGGCATATCGCGAAAGAGACGAACGCTGGAGCGGTGGCGCCTACCGCCCATTCTGGGACGCCGTGACCACGCTGAAGGTCCCGGTTTTCTTTACCCTCGGCGCCGGTCCCGTGCTCGGCTACCACAGCGATCTGACGCAGGGCTACTTCGACGAACTCCGCGTGCTCATGGAATGGATGGACCGGTACCCGGATTCGGTCTGCAGTATCACCCACGGATTCCCCTGGCGCATGTTTGTCGAAGGCGACCGTCTCGTCTTGCCGGAGGACCTGTGGAAACCCTACGAGAACCGCAATCTCAGCATGGAAGTCTGCTTCCCCGTGCGCATCGGCGACCTTTTCGACTTTCCCTACAGCGAGACCTTGCCGGCCCTGGAAGAGTTGGTCGGCCGGATCGGTAGCGACAGGCTGCTGTGGGGCACGGACATGCCCTTCCAGAACCGGTTCTGCACTTATCGGCAGTCCCGGGACTGGATCGAGAAGTACGCGGATTTTCTCAGCGAAGCGGACCTTGCCGCGATCATGGGCGGCACCGCCGCGCGAATATTGGGTATTACGTAGCGAACAGCTGATGTAGTGGAAATTTGGCGTTCTCGAAAACTGTTAAAAGAAGAGATCACTTTGTGACACTTTAAGTACCCGGCCCCGAACCTGGCTCCGGACCCGTACCCGGCCCCGAGCCTGGCTCCGGACCCGTACCCGGCCCCGAGCCCACAGGACTACATAACCCGGAGGATTCCATGCACGTCGGCACCCAGCAGTTCAGCACGGCGGACGAAGACCTGGAGTATCTCGCCCGCCACGGCGTCTTCAACAAGAACGAGAACAACATCACCTTTCACAGGGAATATGGATGGGACGTGGAGGAACTGGCGGCCAAGAAGGAGAAGTGCGCCCGGTTCGGGATCAATATGGAGATGGTGGCCCTGCCCATCGCCCAGTTCAACGTGAACGGCGGCCAGGTGCCCAATTACATGCTGGGGAAATACGAGGAAGGCGACAAGGAAATCGAACTGGTGTGCAACATGGTGCGCCAGGCCTCGGAAGCGGGCATCCCCGCGATCAAATACTACCTGTGCGAGATGGAGAACCAGCGCACCGAGAGCGATCCGCCCGGCCGAGGCGGTTCGATCTACAGCACCTGGGACCTGGAGAAGGCGAAGGACCGGCCGCCGCGGTACGACGAACCCGTAACGGCCGAGATGAATTGGGCCCGCATCACCTGCTTCCTGGAACGGGTGATCCCCGTGGCGACCGAGTGCCGGGTCCGCATGGCCTGCCATCCTTGCGATCCGTGGTTGCCGCCCGGTTATCGCTGCGTGGACCGCGTGCTCGGCGGCTTCGACGGGTTCAAACGCTTCATCGAGATCTGTCCCAGCCCCTACCACGGTATGAATCTCTGCCTGGGCTGCATGGCGGAGAGTTCGCTCGACCCCCGCAACGAGGTGCCGGACATCATCCGGTACCTGGGCTCGCGCAACAAGATCTTCCTCTGCCATTTCCGAAACATCGTGGGCGGGAGGAACAAGTTCCAGGAAGTCTGGCCCGACGAGGGCGTGATGAACATGCACCGCAACATGCAGGCGCTCAAGGAAGTCGGCTACTCGCACATGTGCGTGCCCGATCACGCGCCCGGGCACAAGGACCCGGACAGCTACCGGCAGGCCTTCGCCTACGAGTTCGGTTACATCCAGGCGATGATCCAGGCGGTGATGGACGAGGGGTAGGGTGGTCGAGGGATCGTGAAGAACGAGGCCCTGAATTCTACAGGGCCGTTACAAGTTGGCATGCAATCGACAGGAGCTGACCCGGAATGCATGGCGGTCCTGTCTTCGCCGTGCCACGGTCAGATCTGCCACTCTATCAGTTGCTGGTCCTGTTTAAGGCGCGCGCGCTGATGCTGGGCGGCAATGAAGATGTCTTCCAACTTGGGCGTATCGACTTCGATCCCCGGCAGGGAGTACCGTGCTTCCATGAAAAACCGGTCCACCTGCGGCGATTGGATCCATGCGTGCCGCCACCATTCAAGCACGCGGTCTCGAGCGTCCGCCATGGCACTGGAGGAGGGCAACCGGTCGCTCTTGCTGAGGTTGATGTTGCCACGGGCCGGCAGCAGGTTCCAGAGATCGTTGTTGCGCCAGCGCGCCCACGGAAAACAGTGGTCGATGTGCGGAACGGTTTGAATACGCGCTGCGGACCAGACGCAGGTGAGCGCGAATCCGTCATCGCGCAGCTGTTTCGCC
>JAPOOT010000061.1 GCA_026713285.1 Gemmatimonadota bacterium
CGGCGATATGCTCATCTTCACGGAAGCGCTGGTCCATGGGACGAACACGTGGACCTCGTCGAACAAGCGGCGATCCCTGCTATACAAGTACTCCCCGGGACATTCCACGTGGGCGATCCCGGAAAATTGGGAAAAGCTGCGGGCCCTGGCGGCCAACGATCTGCAGCGCGACCTGCTCAGGGCGCCCAGCATCGAGGGCCGGACGCCCGTTGAGATACCGGAAGCGTAAGGAGCCGTTCCCATGACCGAAGCCGAAATCTTCGAATTCGACCTCAACGGATACATCATTTACAAGGACATGCTGGCCCGGGACCAGGTGGACCACATGAACGGGATACTGGACGGGCACCTGCCCGACGATGCCCACGGCTTCCAGTTCCTCACACTCGACCCGGTGTTCATGGATCTCATGGCTCATCCCCCCACGCTGCGGATCATCCGGACGATGATCGGGGAATGGCTGCGGCTGGACCACGCCTACGGTATGCAGATGGACAGACAGTCCGTCGAACGGGGCCATGTGAAACCGAACCTTCACGGCGGCCTGCGCCACGACCATGGAGAACACCAGTACCAGTGGCACGATGGAAAAATGTACAACGGACTCATCGTGGTCATGTACGCGCTCGAGGACGTCCACCCTGGCGACGGTGGCCTGATCTGCGTCCCGGGAAGTCACAAGGCCAACATGACTTTCCGGCCGCCGGTGGATTCCCACCTAGTGGTGAATCCCTCCTTCATGGCGGGCGACATGCTCATCTTCACCGAAGCGCTGGTCCACGGCACCACCACCTGGACTTCCGACCAGTTGCGGCGCTCCTTGCTCTACAAGTATTCGCCGGGGTACTCCGCCTGGGCCTCTGCCGACGGACTGGACGACGCCCGGGTCCTGGCAGCCGATGATGTCCAGCGCGACCTGCTGAGGCCGCCCAGCGTCGGAAGACGGACGCCCGTAGAGATCCCGTCTGAGTGAAAGACATTCCCGAGATGAGTACGAGCAAAGCCCAAAGCACAATGACGGATGGCCCGGCGAGGTAAGTGAGCAAGGCGCGGAGCACAATGACGGATGGCCCGGCGAGGCAAATAAGGAGGCACCACGGTAAATAAGGAGGCACACATTGAACGTGCGCGACGAATTCCGTTACAACCGGTTGACCTGGGAGGATATGAACGAGGCGATCGCCATGCAGAAGGTGGTGGTCCTACCCACGGGTTCAACCGAGCAGCATGGCAAGCATCTTCCGCTGGATACGGACGCGTTCCTCGTCGAATCGGTCTGTCACGAACTGGGGCGGCGGATCCCCGACCGCGTACTCGTTCTGCCGACGGTCTCCTACGGGCTCAACCTGCACCACATAGACTTTCCCGGTACGATCCACATCGAACCCGAAGTATTCATCGCCTTCTGCCTGAACATCACCAAGAGTGTCGCTTACCACGGATTCGAGAAGATCCTGGTCGTCAACGGTCACGGTTCGAATGCCCCCATGATCGACCTGGTCGCCCGGAAGACGGTGCTGGCCACGGAGTCGCTTTGTTTCGCGGCCAACTACTTCACTTTCCTGGTGGACGCCTTCAACGAGGTGAAAGAATCGGAGGTGATGGCACACGCGGACGAAATGGAGACCTCATTGTACCTCCACCTCGCCGCCGATCGCGTTAAGATGGACAAGGCCGCGCCGGATAACGACAGGGTGGGGAAGTACTGTTCATCGGACAGTACAGGTACCGTGCGCTTCAACGATTTCTGGGGAAGATGGACCGGCCTCGGGGTCCACGGCGACCCTACGCCCGCGACGGCGGAGAAAGGCGAGATCATCTTCAATGCGTCTGTGGAGGGCCTTGTCGAATTGATCGACGACATTCACAAATGGCCGATCGAGAAGCGGCGCGATCAGCACACGGGGCCGGTTCAGAAGGAGATCAGGTGGTAAGGTCTTGCCCGGCCGTGCGTAGTGACGCAGGGAGACGCCACTTCGTCCGGCTCGCAAACGACCGGCGGCATGCCTATTGCGCGTTCGCCGAAAACCGGCGGCGAGATTAGCGCATTCGATTTCGTAAAAAACAGCTAGTAGCTCAGGAATCCCCCGTCCACCAACCATGTCGCCCCGGTAACGAAGCCTGCATCGTCGCTGGCCAGGAACACGGCCACGCTGCCGATTTCCTCGGGTAGGCCCCGGCGGTCCAGGGGCGTATGGCGAAAGTACCTCCCCGAAGCGCCTCGACTGACGGCGTCTTCTCTCGGATTATCGCTCTGCTCGGTGTGAATATCGCCCGGCGCGATGCTGTTCACGCGGATCCTGTGCCGGGCCAGTTCGATGGCGGCGGACTTGGTGAGCCCATCCAGGCCCGCCTTGCTGGCACAGTAGGCGGATGCGCCTTCCTGGGCAGCAAACTGGGCCACGGACGATATATTGATAATGGCGCCTCCCGCGTCCCGGTCAATCATCCGGAGGGCCGCCTCCTGCGTCCCGATGAACGCGCCGGTAAGGTTGATGTCGACGACGTTGCGCCAGTGCTCGTCCGTTTCCTCCATGAAGGGCCGCAACTCCAGCGACATGCCGGTCAGCGCGGCATTGTTAATCATCACGTCTACCGGACCCAGCAAGTGCTCCGTCCGGTCCAGCAGCGCCGTTATGTCCTCGCGGCGGCGCACGTCGCATCGTTGTGCGTGGACGGAAAATCCCTGGCTCCTGAATCGCTCGGCCTCGTGCTCGGCGATCTCGACCCGACGCTGCGCAATCATCACGGCGGCGCCCGCTTCGGCACAGCAACGGGCAATACCGAGACCGATGCCGGTGCCGCCGCCGGTGACGACTACGGTTCTTTCCTTCAACCGGTCATTCATCGGATTCACCTTCTGCGTCCCTTCTCGCGTCGCTGTCCATCCAGGACGCGACCTCTTTGGCGCCAGCTTCGATCAGCGGGAAATCCCTTTCCTCCAGTGTACGTACGTCGAGCAGAAACCGGTTCCCCGCCAATCTGCCGAACACGGGTGGCGACTGTCGCCTGAACGCCGCGGCTAGTTGCCGGTTCGTCCATCCGTCGGGACGCAGCGCGACGGCGCGGGAAGGCAGTTGCTCGACCGGCAGGGCGCCGCCGCCGATTTCGGCGAGGGATTCCTCCATCGTCACATCGACGCGGCAACCGAAACAGGCTTCGATGCATTCCGCGATTCTTCGCGCCTTGGAATCGAGCGCTTCCATCGTCGCAGCGATCATGCCTGTAACGGGGTGAGATTCCGCGAGCTTATCCGGATTATGAAAGAGTTCGAGCGTAGCCTGCAGCGCGGCATAGACCATCTTGTCGGCGCGAAAGGCCCGCATCAGCGGATCCTTCTTCATCTTGTCGAGCAAATCCCTCCGGCCGACGATGATTCCGGCCTGGGGTCCGCCCAGCAGTTTGTCGCCACTGAAACAAACCACCTCGATTCCGCGGTCGAGCGCGTCCGGGACGGTATATCCACTGTCCAGGCCATACCCTTCAAGGCCGACTAGGGCGCCGCTTCCCTGATCGTACACGACGGGTATATCCCTTTCCCGACCCAACCGGGCGAGTTCCTCGAGCGGTGTGGAGACATCGAGACCGGCAATATCGAAATTGCTTCGGTGTATCGCCATGATAAGCGCCGTCTGTGCGGTAATGGCGGCCCGGTAGTCTTCCGCTTCAGTGTAATTCGTCGTACCGACGCCAACCAGGTCGACCCCACCAGCGGCCATGACGTCGGGCATGCGGAAGGACCCGCCGATCTCCACCAGTTGGCCCCGGGAGATGACGGCCTCCCTGCCCTGTGCGAGCGCGTGCAGGATCAGCATCACCGCGGCGGCGTTGTTGTTCACGACGATGGCGGACTCGGCCCCGGTGAGGGAGCAAAGCAGATCGGAAACCAGGTCGTGCCGAGAACCCCGCTTGCCCGTCTCCGCATCTATCTCGAGCGTACAGTATCCTTCGATTATGTCGGCCACGGCCCGCCGCGCATGCTCGGACATGACGGCGCGTCCCAGACCGGTGTGCAGGATCACGCCCGTGGCGTTTACGGCGGGTGCCAGCGCACTGGTCGAACGTCCGCCTCTGGTTGGATTGGCCCGCTCTTTCATATGC
>JAPOOT010000060.1 GCA_026713285.1 Gemmatimonadota bacterium
CGTGCTTTCGAATCCTCACGTGCTGCCTTCCCCTTGAATCGATCTACCAGGAACGGGCCCATGGCCTCCGGCACCTCACCGGTTGCGATGTGATCCGCGACCAGCCGGCCGGTTATTGGCGCCAGCAGAATGCCATTGCGGTAATGGCCGGTGGCGAGAACGAGGTGCTCCAGACTCGAGGGACCGAGTATGGGCTTGCCGTCCTTCGACATGGGCCGCAATCCTGCCCAGGTCTCCACTACGGGTGCGCCGGCCAGTCCGGGCGCCATGCGGAGCCCCTGCTCCATCACGGCAGACAGGCCGCCGGCCGTCACGCTGGTGTCGAAACCTGTCTTCTCCACCGTGGCGCCAAAAAGCACGCGTCCGTCACGGCGGGGAACAAGGTATTGCCCCAGTCCATTGATGATCCTTGTAACAGCGGGGAAACCGCTTCCGTCGACGCAAACCATCTGGCCGCGTACGGGTTCGACGGGCAGTGGCAGTCCGGGAATCCAGTTCTGCAGACCGGACCACGCGCCTGCCGCAATGACAACCCGGTCCGCGCCGATCCGCCCGTCTGGCAGGATGACCCCGGCCACTCGGTTATTCCGGACAATCAGGTCGACGACCGGGTCCCCGATACGGAATTCCCCGCCACGGCCCTTGACCGATGCAACCAGCGCCCGGACGAGCCGCCTGTTTTCCACCTGGTGCATGCCTTCAAAGAACAGTCCGCACCAGGTTTCAGGCGAGAGCATGGGTTCGAGCGTGCGGACCTCTTCGCTGGTGAGTCGGTCGACCGGCAACCCCAGTTCCCGCTGGTGGTGGTACCTCTGCGCCAGTTCTTCCGATTCCTCCTCGTCAAAGGCGACCTGGAGCCCCCCTTCCGTTCGGTATTCGATGTCGATGCCTGACTCCGCCAGCAACGCGGCGGACCAGTCCGCGAACATGTCGCGGCTTGCCATGCACAGATCGAGGTACGGGCGATAAAACGGACGCGCGCCCTGCGGGGCCAGGACGCCGGCGGAAGCCCAGGAGGCTCCCATTCCCGGTTGGCGCGGATCCACGAGGATTGCGCTCATCCCCCGGCACAGCAATTCGCGGGCGACGGACAGACCGATTACGCCCGCGCCAACGATAACCACGTCCGTTCTCATGATGAAGAACCCGGTATATATCTCAATTCAAAATAATATGTTGATTCTTATTTCGATCAACATTGACAATCTTTTTTTAACCATTTTAGATAACATCGCGAAGGCAACATCGCGGACCTGCTTGATCTACCTAACCGATCTCCCCAGGCGCGACGGCACGGTGTTCCGCCATGGACAGGTAGGCGGCGTTGACCAGTTGAAGGGTCTTGAGGTTATCTCTCCCGTTAGTCTCGGGTAGCCGGTCCTGTTCGATGGATGCCATCAGTTCACCCATCGGGCCGATGAAGGAATCTGGGATCCAACGTTCCTCGAATCGATGGTTTATGGTCTTGTTGGCATCGATCTTTCGGCTGGAATAGCTCAGCGTGTCCGGCCGGCCGTGTGGATAGTCGTAAAGCAGGCCGAAAGTCCCCGCCGCGTACCCCTCCGTTCCGTCGATGCGCAGCGTCGCGAAGCACTCCTCCGTCCAGTTGTTGTGATTGACGGACACCAGGGCGCGGAAGGTGTCCGAGTACTCGAACACGGTGATTGTGCGCGTTTCGCCGGTTGCCGCGTGCCCCGGATAGGACGCCCCGGACGACCACACGCGCTCGGGTTGACCGAAGAGGGAACGCATGCTGTCAAAATAATGTATACTGTGAAACATCAGGTCGAGTCCCTCGGCCTCGAGGACCCAGGGCCAGGCCCGCCATTCGGTAAGGATGCTCACGTCGATCACGGCCGAAGCGGGATCGCCCAGCAGTCCAAGGTTCAGCAGGTTCCTGGAGGCCCTTATGGCCTGGTCCCACCGCATCTGCTGGTTCACGGCCAGGCTCACGCCGCTCGCCTCCGCCATCTCAACGATCTCAACGGCTTCGGCGTATACATTGGAGAGCGGTTTCTGGCAAAGCAGATGCTTGCCGGCCAGGGTCGCTTTCCGCACGAGTTCCTTCTGGTGCCAGGGGGGGACGGCGATGTCCACGATTTCTACTTTGGGGTCGTCGAGCAGCGATTCCACGGAAGGATACACCCTGGGAACCTCAAACTCCCGGGCGGTCCGGTTCGCCTTGTCGACGTCCTTGTCCGTCAAGCCGACCACGTTGAATCCCGCCTTGCGATAGGCGGGGAGGTGCGCAGCGTTCACGATCCCGCCCGCCCCTACTATGCCAATACCAAAGTCCAGCTTTTTGCCCAGTTCGGGACGGTAATCCAGATCCAGGTTCATCTAACATACCTCCTTGATTCGGGTTCATCGGAAACGCAGTAATTATACGGCGGCGCGGCCGGGCCGGACAGGAAAAACACTTCGAAACATCTGGCCCTGGAGAGCCGGCCGTTATATCATCCACAACCACGGATCCGGTTACAACTCGAAGCCTTTTCACCGATCAAGGCCCTTTCATGAACCTGGACAGGCACTTCATAACAAGCATCCTGCGCGGAAAACCGTACCTTTCTGCGACCGCGATCCTGACGGCAGCCGCGGCGGGGATGACGCAGATGCCCCTCGTGGATGACCTCGGATTCGAATTCGCCTTCCTGACCGCCTTCATCGCCACCTTCGTCGCGGGCCTGATGACCCTCCGTCTCGTGAACGGCTGGCGATCGAACCGCGTTCGGAACACCCGTCTTTCGGTGCTACTTTGCTTGCTCTTCTGCCTTTCCCTGTCGACGCTCCTGCTGCCGCTGGCCGTGATGTTCGTCAAGAGCTGGACCAGC
>JAPOOT010000059.1 GCA_026713285.1 Gemmatimonadota bacterium
GACGGCGTATCTAAGCACGTCGGCCACCGATTGTACGCGGCTGAAGGAGCGGAAATTCGCTGCATCCCGCGCCTTGTCCTGGTAGGAACAGCCATCGTAGGGATGGATGCCCATGATCAGTCGGGGGACCTCGGCCTGGCCGATTCGTGTCGTGGGTACGCCGCAGCCTTCCAGATATGTTTGCATTGCATCCGGGTCCGGGACTCAGTGATTCATTCCAAAATAACGAACGTAACTACAGACTAAATACTGCTTTGTACATAACACTTCAGGATTGACCAATATATACCTTTGAATACCAGGTATGCAAGTCCCGGCCGTCCTGCCACACACGTTCCCGGAATCCCGTGCCGGCCCCACCGGATTTCCCCCATGTCCCGCCTTGACCCTCGACGTCTTTTGGTATATATACTTGCAATCCCGTCGATACGTCCTTCCCCGGCGGTACCGCACGCGTACATTTCTGTTCTGTGGCAGGTCGAATGCTGCCTTCATGACCGTTCAACCGGAGTATGCCATGTTGGCGACCATTGAAAAGATTGCAGAAGTAGATGCGACGGTGGGCGAGGGGCCCGTCTGGGATCCGGACAGCGGGACGCTGATGTGGACCGACATCCGGACCGGCCGGTTCTTCGCGTATGACCCGGCGACGAATCAGAACCGCCAGGTGCACGACGGCTTCAACGTCGGCGGGTTCGCCTTCAACGAATACGGCGGCCTTGTGGCCTGCATCTGGGACGGCGTCGTGCTATGGAACTCCGATGAGGACTGGGTGCGCATTTTCGACGAGACCCATGAAGGAGAACCGCTGTGCTTCAATGACGTGACGGCCGACCCCGGCGGCCGGATGTTCGCCGGCTCCCTGATCGATGGTGGCCTAGGCAAACTGTACCGCTTCGATCCGGACGACGGTGTGGAAGTCATCGAGGAGGGGATCGGGTGCAGCAACGGCATGGGTTTCTCGCCCGACGAATCCATCATGTACTACACCGATTCGGCCGTGCGGACGATCTACGCCTATGATTACAATCGGGCGACCGGCTCGGTTTCAAACCGGCGGGATTTCGTCAAGCTGCCGGATACGGCGGGTGTGCCGGACGGGATGACCGTCGATTCCGAAGGTTACGTCTGGACGGCCGTCTGGTTCGACGGATGCATCGTCCGGTTCGACCCGGACGGCGTGGAGGAGCGGCGCATCGCGCTGCCGGCGATCCAGACTTCGAGCGTTATGTTCGGGGGGGCGGACCTGACCGACATCTACGTCACGACCGCGGGCACGTCTCTGGAGCCCGGCTCGCCTCTCGACCCCAAGGACTACGATTGGGAGGCATACGGACAGGGTTACCGCGGAGGCGGCCTGTTCCGCGTACGGCAGGACATTCAAGGCAAGCCCGAATACAAAGCCCGTTTTCCGTGGCCTGATAAATCATGACAGGAGGAATGAATGGCCTTCGACGTCGTCATTCGCGGCGGTGAGGTGATCGATGGTACCGGGAAGACCGGCCGGTACCGGGCGGACGTGGGACTGCGGGACGGCCGCTTGGAGGGGATCGGAGACCTGGCGGATGTCGAGGCCGCCCGGACCATCGACGCCGGTGGCCATATCGTCTGTCCCGGCTTTATCGACGTCCACGTACACTCCGAGAATTCCCTGCTTGGCGGCCGGGACCAGATGGGCGGTCTCCGGCAGGGCGTGACGACCCACTTGCTCGCGCCGGATGGATTCGGCTGGGCGGGTTTGACTCCCGAGGAGGCCCTGCCTCTATGGCACTACACGCAGTTTGCCTACGGCGAGCCTCTGGAACCGGTCAACTGGCCCACCATCGAATCCTACCTGGACCTCTTTCCCGGCCGCTCGCCGGCCAATGTGTATCCGCAGGTTCCGCACTGCGCCGTCCGCGTCAAGGCCATGGGCTGGGATCCCGGTCCTCCGAGTCCGGACCAGTTGAAAGTCATGGAAACGGAGACCCGAGCGTGGATGGAAGCCGGCGCCGGATGTCTCTGCCTGGGACTGGACTACCAGCCTAGCGCCAACGCCCCTTTCGAGGAACTGGTGGCGCTGTGCAAGGTGGCCCTGGAATACGACGGGATCTACGCCGCGCACCTGAGGTACCAGATCCTGGGACGGGACCGGGCCTGGCAGGAGATCATCGACCTGAATCGCGCCAGCGGCATACCCGTTCACGTATCCCACGAACGCGTCGACGGCATGACGGGTCCGATCCTTGAACAGGCGATGAAGGACGGGGTGGACATCACCTTCGAGTCCTATCTCTATCCGGCCGGCATGACGCATATCACGATGCAGCTGCCCATGTGGGTCCAGACGGGCAGTCCGGATGAAGTTCTCGAAAGGATGCGCCAGCCGGATACCCGCCGCGAGGCGCTCGAATATCTGAAATCGACGAACCTGGCTGACAGGCAGTACATCGGATATACGCGATCCGGCAACTTCGCGGGGATGACCCTGGGCGAGGCCGCGCGGAGTGTGAACAAGTCCAACGAGGAGTTCGCCTACGACCTCGTGCTCGATGAAGACGGCATACAGACGTTCATCATGTTCTGGCCGGTTCCGCAGGAGGAAGTCGACGCCGTACTGAACCGGACGGCGCCCCATCCCCTCATGATGGTCGCCAGCGACGGGGTCTATGATTGTACCCATCCCCATCCGAGGGGGATGGGGTGTTTCGCCCAGATGCTCAGGAAATTCGTAAGGGAGCGCGATCTGCTCTCCCTTGAAGAAGCCATATACAAGATGAGCGGCTTCCCGGCGGAACGCTACCGGTTGAAAGACCGGGGCGTGTTGCGCGAAGGCGCTCCGGCGGACGTGGTCGTCTTCGATCCGCATACCGTGGCCGACCGGGCCACCTTCGAAGCGCCGATTCAACCTCCCGACGGCATTCCCCATGTGTTCGTCAACGGCGTTCCGGTTATCGAAGACCACGAGCCCACTGCGCACCGCCCGGGCCAGGTCCTGAAAAGAGGATAGGAAGGGACGGATTGTAGCCAAATGGATTGGGATCTGGATTCCTACTTTCCTGCTTTCGACGGACCGGAGATGCGCCGATTCAAGGCCGACCTGAAGGCCGACCTGGATGCTTTGCAGTCCGAAGCATTGGACACGGCGGCACTGGACTCCGGTAACCAGGAAGCGTGGGAGCGTATTGTCCTCTCCTTCGAAAGTGCCGTCACCCGGTTGAGGCACCTGGGTTCCTATGTCTCCTGTATAACCTCCGCCGACGCGAACAACGAAGATTTCGCCGCCGAGGAAGGCGCGTTGAGCCTGTTGGACGCACGGATGTCGAAGGTTCACGTCGAACTGCAGCGGGGGTTCGAGTCTCCTTCAGACGAGGATTTCGAAACTTTCGTTTCCCGTCCCGCGCTCCGCGACGCCCGGTACCGAATCTCGCGTATCCGGGAGCAGTCCCGGCATACCATGTCCACGGAAAAAGAACACCTGGCATCGGACCTGGGTGTCGACGGTATCGAGGCCTGGGGCCGACTCTACGACCGTATATCGGGTAAGCTGACCTTCAAGATGGCCTATCCGGACGGCCGGCGGGAAGAGATTCCCATGTCGCAGCGGCGGGCACTGATGGAACACCCCGACCGGCGGGTTCGTCGCGCCGCCTTCGAGGGGGGCAACGAGACCTGGACGTCTATAGAAACCGTGCCGGCGGCCGCATTGAACGCCATCGGGGGCACGCGGTTGACGCTGTACCGCCATCGAGGCATGGACCACTATCTCGACCGGGCCCTCTTCCAGGCGGCGATCTCACGGGAGACGCTGGAGGCCATGTTTGAAGCCGTATTTGCTGAGATCGATGTCGCCCGGAGCATCCTGGCTTTCAAGGCAAGCCTCATGGGCGGCGAAAACATGGGCTGGTACGATATCTCGGCGCCCCTGACGGTACCGCACCAGGACGAGCCTTCCTGGGATGACGCCACGGCCCTGGTGCACCGGGCCTTTGCGGCC
>JAPOOT010000058.1 GCA_026713285.1 Gemmatimonadota bacterium
GGGCAAGGCTTCACTCGGCGATGCACCGTCCATCGTTAAACGCCAAAACCGGTGGTGCGGGAATTGAGCAGTCGGAAACGTACCCATACAGCTCATTCATCTTAGCTTCAAAGGCGTCATACGCTGTCAGCCGAATAGCTAGTGCCGTCGAATCGGTGGACGAGACGGAGTAAACGATGTACTCCCAGGGACCGCCGCAGGGTTTGGCGCCCAGACCCGCGTAGCGACAGTCTGCAATTGACGCGCCCGCAGCTTCGCCGACGAGCGCATCGATTTCCCCTCACATCTCCGAAAGCTGTGCCCGGTCGCCTTCCTCGGTCCGCTGGTCGTCTTCCCCGGTCTGCTGGTCGCCCCCCTCGGCCCGCTGGTCGCCATTATTGTCTACTCCAACGACAGGATCCCGGTCGTCACAGGCAAGGAGGAATACGGAGACCCATGCCGCCGCAACCAGGTATCGCACGGTTTTTCCTTTCAGTCTGTGAAGAGTCATAGTCCCCGCTATTGAGGACGCCTGACCGGGCGAACCGTTCCCCACCCCAACTCATCCGACAGGCGTCGTCCCCATTATCCGTTCCATGTTCCCACCCAGTATCGCCGCCATCTCGTCCTCGTTCAGGAACGGGCAATACCGCCGCACGTAGTCGAGGCTCTGGCGGTAGGTCCAATGCAGCAGCACGATAGGGATGTCCGTCCCCCACAGGATGCGGTCGGCGCCGAAGCATTCGACCATCTTTTCAAGGACGGGCCGCATCTGGGGCATGGGATAGTCCCAGTGCGACTGCAGGAACACGGCAAAGAGGATCTGGATGTGGAAACGGGGGTGCTCGGACGGCGTGGCTTCGTATACTTCATCGGGAACGTCAAGGCGGTCGCGGCCGGCGAACAACCGCCAGGGGAAGCCGTGGGTCAGGATCACGTCGACATCCGGAAAGCGATCCATCCAGGCTCGCAACGAATGTAACTCTTCTATGTAAGCGGAAGGCGATCCGACCGCGCCGAGGGTGAAGAACACCGGTATGTCCAGCTCGGCCACCGCTGCCCAGAACGGGTCGAAATCGGTTCCGGTCCATTCGGACGACAGGCCGTAGAGCGGCCGATGGAAAGGCGCGAACTGAAGGCCCGAAAGACCGTGAACGCGGATCGCCCGTTCAAGTTTGGCAATGGCATCGCCGGTCCTCTCCGGTATCCACCATTCGGGGACCTGGGCCAGTCCCTGGATCCGCTCCGGATAACGCCTGCAGCATGCCGCGATGTAGCCGTCGTCGAGCCCCATGTACGGCGTGCGGTGCAGGAGGGCCCGGTCGATGCCCGCGTAGTCCATTTCCGCCACCAGGTACTCCGCGGTAAAGGAGAAGTCCGCCGTCCATGGCGGCAGGGCCTGCTTTACATAATCCTCGCCATCCACCGTCCACTCGGCCAGGCCGTGTTTTCCGGTCCGAAAATCCGCGTCACGCAGGCCATCGAAGCGCCACGGAAGGTCGGTGTCGTAGAGACCCGTGGCGTCGGCCGGAGCGCGGTCCCTACGCCGCCAACAGGGCTGCTGGCGTGCCTGGGCCATGAACATCTGCAGATGGCGCCGGAATTCGGCATGATCGTCGAAGCCACCGATATCTCGCGGGGCGGGAAAGCAATAGGCGTGTCCGTCGTAGATCATGTTGGCGTCCTCGGCGTAGGAGTCTTCCGGCAGATCGATCTCGATCTTCACCAAACAATGGCCTTTACATAAGAGTAATCATACTTCATTTTACTTATGGCGTTAAATGTGGCAAGAGCAGGACTCAGTAATTGACAGAATGTCCGACACTACTACGATGGAATATACTGCGCACGCTCGTCGTGCCATTTCGGAACGAATGATTCACTTGGAGTGGGTAGAAAGAGCAATATCTGAACCAGACTTGCGTGCAGATGACCCGGACGATATCGAGATAGAGCGATTCTACAAACGCATTTCGGAGCAGGATGACCGGGTGTTGCGTGTAGCCGTTAATACGCGCGTTACTCCCTGGCGGATCGTGAGTGTGTTTTTTGACCGTGGAATGAGGATGAAATTATGAGACTTCATGTAGACAAGGAGGCAGACGCCCTTTACTTGCGCCTCGACGATTCTGCCATTGTCGAGTCTGAAGAAGTCTCCCCCGGTGTAGTGCTCGACTACAACGACTCGAACGAAGTGGTGGGCGTGGAATTGCTTCACCTCTCGAAACGCTCCACTAATCTGAATCTTTCCGCTCTAGAATTCGAGACAGCTTGAATGCGGCGGGGCAACCCAAGTCCCTCTTTGATCACGCATGTCCGTTGAAACAACAAATCCCGCTATGGCCGGCCATCCCACGGACGCCGAACGTTTCCTCTTCGATACCAACGGCTACCTGGTGCTGGAGGATTTCCTCCCGGAATCCCTTGTCGATTCGCTCAATTCCGCGCTGGAGCGGACGATAGCGCACCGGCGCGACCCCGAATTCAAACGGACGCACGAACCGGCCTTCGCCGACAGGCTCGGTAAAGCCAATGCGCGGGTCATGCACCTCCTGGCCGAAGATCCGCTCTTTCTGGACATGCTCGACCACGAACCGATGATGGCCTACGTGCACGGTCTGTTCAACGAGATGCCCCATCTGCACTCGACCGATGCCTTCTATGAAATCGAGCAGGAGGAATACCACGGGCAGGGCTGGCATACGGACGGAATCCAGGCCGGATTCCGCAACTTCCGGCCGCACATACCGTTGTTGCAGTTCAAGGTGGGGTATTACCTGAGTGACATGTCCGAACCCGACCAGGGCAACCTGAACCTCGTTCCCGGAAGCCATAAGTCCGTGGTCGAGCCAGACACGGAGGACGGCATGCCCGGCGCCGTTCAGATCTGCGGGCGTCCCGGCACGGCCGTGCTCTTCCACAACGGGGTATGGCATTCGGCCGGACCGTTCACACGTCGCGGCGGCAAACGGATAATCCTGTACTATGGGTACGAACACCCGTGGATGCTGGCCTGTGCGGAACAGTGGCGGTACGACAGGGATTTCCTGAACGGCCTCTCGCCTGCGCGACGGCGCTTCTTCCACGGTTTCGTCTTCGACCCGCCCGAGTATCGCTGGGGTTGACCGGACTGGTCGGCCGGACGTGTCGGCCGGATTGTTTGGCCGGACGATTCGGAACGAATTGCTCGAAAAGTCCTGCTGGCGCCTACAGACGAAAGCCGAGTCCCGAGCAACCTGACTATCCGATTTCGTTGGCGTCCAGCGGGGATGAACGTAATCAGGCAGCCTTGCGATTCGGCAGTTTGCGCCTCATCATCACGCCTGGAAGCCGCTTCAGCCTTTCATTGCGTGGGTCGATCTCGAATCCTCCGGACTCCAGGGCGGTCACGCCGAGTAGCGGTTCCGTCCCTTCTTGGCCATACGCTATGGTTCCGCCAACGACTACGCCCTCGAACTCGATCTCGGCAACTGTCGCTTCCAACGTGAGCTGTTTTCCGTCCGCGAGTACGTAGTCGCGACTTCCCCTCGGTTTGAGTCCAATCGCTTCGAGTCGCTGCCTCGGTACGAGCGAGTCAAACGCGCCGGTATCGACCACGAACTTGCCGGTCCAGCTACGCCGTGGATCGGCGGGATTGCGGATCGTCACGTCGACATAAGTGGTTCCCATATTTGCATTCCTCCCCGTGCGTGTACCTTTCGATGGCGCAGATCATATCTGAAGATCGGCGATTCGATGATCATTAGAACCTGTGCCTGTTTCAATCCTTGTTTTGTTGGATTCCCTACTCAGACCCACAATGCGGCCAAATGAGCCGTTTCCGGAGCGATGTTTCAATCCTTGTTTTGTTGGATTCCCTACTCAAACGAAGTGGTCTATTCCGGCGTATGCGACACGTGTAAGTTTCAATCCTTGTTTTGTTGGATTCCCTACTCAGACCAATTCGGGGAGCGTGAACGCGGGCCAGGTGATGGTGTTTCAATCCTTGTTTTGTTGGATTCCCTACTCAGAC
>JAPOOT010000057.1 GCA_026713285.1 Gemmatimonadota bacterium
CCGGATCAGGACCGGGAGATCGGCGGAAGCATCTGCCGTACCGCCGGGCGCTGCAATAGGCCGGACGGGAGGGGCAGGCGGCCTGATCCAGCTCGCGGAGTTAACCCCGGACAACTTCGAGCGCCCCCTCAGACGGGACACTTCCAATTCAGGTCGCAACCCGCTTTTTCCAGGATGCGAACGCCTTCATTCCAGAACTGGTCTATGTTGCCTACGCCATGCGAGTCGTCACCGGGCACCACGGCGATACCCATTTTCAGGGCCTGCTCGAGTACCGGTCCGGAGATGTAGGGCTCGGACTGGCCTTTTTTAAGCGCGGCCAGGTTGAAGTCCATGATTGACCCGAGATCCCGGATCGCTTCCAGGTTGCGTACGACCCGGTCCCACACGTAGGGCTTGACCAGGCGCGTCCTGTACTCGGGGTCGAAGATGCGGACCAGGTCGAAGTGGCCTATAACCTCGGGCGAGAGTGTCGCGATCACTTCGTACTGCCGGTCGAAATAGGCACAGTACAACTCGTTCACGCCCCCCGCAGCTTCGGCGGCGGTCCGGTACCATTCCGGCGAACCATCGAACAACTCGTCGTTGACATGATGGACGGAGCCCACGATGTAGTCGGGCTCGAACT
Organism: Gemmatimonadota bacterium; assembly: GCA_026713285.1. Taxonomy (GTDB): domain Bacteria; phylum JAAXHH01; class JAAXHH01; order JAAXHH01; family JAAXHH01; genus JAAXHH01. The sequence continues at coordinate 629 of JAPOOT010000057.1, forward strand.
TATTCCTCGCCTCGGGCACCCAGTGCTCGTACCCGCTGTACGCCTCCGTTTCGAAAGCCACCAGGATCCTGATTTCCGAAGCGTACTTGTCCCGGAGACTGCGGCAGGCCGACATGTAGTCGATAAACCTCGCCTGTTGATCGGCGGCGTTCAACCCGGCGGCAAGCTCATCGGGATAGCTTTGTTCATCCCGCTCCGGCGGCATGTGTTCGGTAATGCCCACCCAGGTGTATCCGTGGGCAATGTAAGCCCGGATGATGGCCTCCAGCGAGTCTTCGGCGTGACAGCAGAACTGCCCGCTGTGGCCGCCGTGGACCGAGACGCGTTCAGGAGATGCCGCCATGCCCGTCCTTTCTTCGATATGAACGTTGATCAATACAGTGGCCGGCATCCGGGTTGCGTGGGCAAACTACGCGATTCCCGCGGAGGTCCATGCCCGGTGCATGGCTTCCGAAGTCACCCTCAGGGCATCCTGCGAGGGCAGGGCGTTCACCCGCGCGCTGAATGGTTCCGCCGTGACCGGTCCATCATATGCCATGTCGCGCAGCACCCCGAGGAACCGGGATATGTCGAGGACGCCGGTCTCGCCGGGCAGGCACCGTTCGTGGTCGATCTGCTCGTCGATGGGGATCCCGGCCGGCGCGTCGTTGACGTGTATGTTGACCACGTCGCGATTGCCCAGTTTCGCCAGGTCATCCCAGGTCCCGTGAGACGTATACCAGTGCCACAGGTCCAGCAGAAGCCCCACGTTCGGCCCCAGGTCCCGGCATAGCTCCAACATGCCGTCCATGGTGCATATGAACGCGTGCTTCCTGTTCCTGCGCAGCGTTGCCGGACCGATGAACTCCAGCCCGAACCGGCAATCGTGCTCCCCGAGGATCTCGGCCACGGGTTTCATCCGTTCGACATGGAAGGCGTAGTTCGAGTCGAAATCCCGTTCATCCGAATACGGCATCACCACGGTGGTCGTCCGCAAGGCGCCGATCTCCCGCGCCATGGAGGCGTACGTCCGCAGCGCGGACAGTTCTTCCGTCCACTTGCTCCGCGCGCCGTGCCATTCGATCGGCAATCCCCAGTTCCCGGGCCGCTGGCCGGTCCCGTCAAAGCGTTCCTTTACCTCATCGAGCGAGGAACGCCGGACCAGTTCGGCCACAGCCGGCATGTCCAGATCGACGCCGTCGAAGCCGTACCGTACCGCCATTTCCTGCGCTTCGGGAAGGGAAGCGCGTATGCCGATCATGCCTGGATTCAGGTTCTTGAACATAAGAAAACCCGCACAAGGCGGGAACAGGTGCAGGGTAAAGGGTGTGGTCTGGAGGCGTACTCCATGTCGCGGTCTCGCGTTCGAGGCTGCCCGCACCGGGTCTCATCCGGTCTTGACGCGCTGAAATCGCTTCTTGCCGGCTCTCAGTAGCAGGACGCCTTCTTCGTCGAGATCACCTGTCCCGAGCATACGGTCGATGGCTGCCACCCGCTCGCCGTTGACGGAAGCGCCGCCCTGCTCGATCAGTCTGCGCACTTCACTCTTGCTCCTGCCCAACTCGGCTTCCACGAACAGATCGACCACGTTGATGCCGGCTTCCAGCCGTCCCCGTCCGATCTCCACGGTGGGGACATCCTCTCCCCCTGCCTGCGCGCCGCCGAATACGCTCCGTGCGCCGCGCTCCGCCTGGACCGCCGCTTCCTCGCCGTGGGTGGTCTTCGTCGCCTCGAAGGCCAGGACGGACTTGGCATGGCGGATCTTCTCGCCCTTCAGGCCGCCGAGTTCCCGCACCTGATCCATGGGCAGGAAGGTAAAATGGCCCAGGAGTCCTTCCACGTCCCGGTCGTCCACGTTGATCCAGAACTGGTAGAAGTCGTAGGGCGAGGTCATCCCGGGATCGAGCCAGACGGCGCCTTCGGCCGTCTTCCCCATCTTCTTGCCGTCCGAAAGGGTCAGCAGGGGCGTGGTAACCGCCTGGGCAGCTTCCCGCTCCTTGCGCCGGATCAGGTCCACGCCGGCCACGATGTTCCCCCACTGGTCGTCGCCGCCGAACTGCATCGTGCAGCCGTACTCGCGGAACAGCATGAGGAAGTCGTAGGCCTGGAGGATCTGGTAGTTGAATTCCAGGAAGGTCAGGCCCGTTTCCATACGGGTCTTGTAGGCTTCGGCCGTCAGCATGCGGTTCACGCTGAAATGCTCGCCGATCTCCCGCAGAAACGTGATGTAGTTCAATTGGCGCAGCCATTCGGCGTTATTCACCATCAACGCCCGGCCGCCGTCAAAGTCAAGGTAACTGCTCAGTTGCTTCTTGATCCGGGTGATGTTCTGATCGATGGCGCCGGTCGTGAGTTGAGGACGGAGGGCGTCCTTGCCGCTCGGATCGGGAATCATCGCCGTACCGCCGCCCACGAGGGCGATGGGTCTGTGTCCACCGCGCTGCACGTGGGCCAGCATCATGATCTGTACCAGATTGCCGATGTGCAGGCTTTTCCCCGTAGGATCGAAACCGATATAGCAGGTGACGGGTCCTTCGTCGAAAGCCTCGGCCACGGCCTCTTCGTTCGTGACCTGCGAGACGAATCCCCGTTCTTTCAATACCTCGAATGCGCTGGGCATGCTGGGTTCTTCCGGATTACAGGGAAACGGACCGTCCCGTCCTCGATGATTCGTAGATGGCGAGGATCAGCGCGAGAGACTTCTTGGCCTCCTCGCCCGTTATGCGGGGCGTACCGCCATCGCGGACCGGTCCGATCATGTCCTCGATCACGTTCGCGGGGCCGTCGTAGGGGAAGGGATCCTCCATGGATTCGTCCGGTATGTGCCAGGTGGCCAGCCTGTTGCCGGCAGTGATGACCAATCCATCGGTGCCATGCAGTTCCACGCCGGCCGGGATGGTAACCGGACAGGTCGTCGTCCCGAGGATGGTTCCGACGGCCCCGCTCTTAAAGCGGATCATGGCCATGCCGAGGTCCTCGGACTCGATGTCGTGGTTGAACACCCCGATCTGTCCCTGTACGTTTTCGACCGGTCCCATGTACCAGACCAGCAGATCGATCTGATGGACGGACTGGTTGATCAGCGAGCCGCCGCCGTCCAGTTTCCAGGTCCCGTGCCAGCCCTTGTAGTAATCGTCGTTCCGGAACCACTTGAGCCGGACCTCGCCCAGGATCATTCTGCCGAGACGGCCCTCGTCCACGGCCTGCTTGACCCGGACGTTATCGGCCATGTACCGCGCTTCGAAGTCTATGGAGAGGATTACGCCGGCGTCCCGGCAGGCCTCGATCATGCGGTCCGCACGTTCCAGGTTCACATCGATCGGCTTCGTGGTGATCACGTGCTTGCCGGCCTGCGCGGCCTCCAAGGCGAAATCGGCGTGCGTACCGCTCGGGGTCATGACGTTGATGACGTCGATGTCGTCGCGATCGAGCAGACGCCTGTAGTCTTCGTACCAGTCGACGCCATAGTCTGAAGCCGCCTTCCGTCCTCGTTCTTCGTCCAGTTCGGCCACCGCCACGAGCCTGGCGCCGTCCGTCTCATGAATGCAACGGGCGCGCACGTTGCCCATACCAAGTCCAATCACGCCGAACCCGACGGTATCGGTGCTCAAGTAGATCTCCTCATCATTTTATTGGGAATTTCAGGTTCGATTCGGAACGGAATCAGGCCCACCGGACCGACGTGCGATGCAACTCCATTCATTCTTCGAACCGGCCCGAACCTACGGTCAGAAATTCGCCCGCCAGCAATTCGCGAAGGATTTCAACCTTGTCTCCCGTGCGCCGGTGCAGGTCCGACAGGACCTCCTCCCCGGCAAGCTCGTCGACGCAGCCGACGTGCTCCACGTATTCTGCTACGAGATCCTCGTTCCATTCTCCATCGATATTGGCGGTAACATAGACCGAAAAGGTTTTGATCGGCATGGGATACTCGTCCGGGATCATCACCTGAACGTCACGAATCACTTCATTCACCCGAATCGACTGAACGCTTTTGTCCTTCAACTCACTAATCATATCGTTGAGATCGGTGAATGTAAGCTTCATGGGAAGGCTCCTCTCCGGCCACGGGCCGTATACCTGCAGATCGGTATGACAGCACTAGAATGAAGGTCGCTACGCGGGCGGTCCCGCTCAACCAATTGCGGCCCGAAAATTCGGGAATTCCTTTCGTGGCGTTTATCTGTTCTAAGGCTACGCGGAGGGTGCGGGGATGTCAAGCGGTTTTTGGCCGGAATACGCATGGATTTCCACGGCCCCGCACACCCCCCGGACTGCCTCCCCGATCCATTCGCGAAACGATGAATTGCGACGAGTCCGTCCTTGACACGGCCGCCGGGGTTTCCTACTTTGGCTACGATTGAATACCGGAGCATGTGACGTAAGTTAGCGCCCGCTCAATAACTGTTTTAGACCATCCGAGGGCACGTAGCGGAAGGGAGAACTCCATGCTGGATGAAATCCTCGCCCAGGAATATCCAAAGACAGAAAAGCTTAAGAACGGCGCGAAGGTTACGATCCGCCCGCTGGAGTCGGACGACGTGGAAGCGCTCTATGTGTTTTTTCAGTCGATTCCGCGCAAGGATCGGATCTTCCTGAAGGACGATATACGGGACAAAAGCATCATCGAGGGCTGGTGCAACAATATCGACTGGGACATTGTCATACCGATCGTGGCGATCGTGGACGGCGAAATCGTTGCCGAGGTATCGCTGCATCGCGAGCGCCGCGGCTGGAAGAGCCATATCGGGAAACTGCGCCTGGTCGTTCACCCCGAATACCGCCGCCAGGGCCTGGCGGTCGAGATGGTAAACGAGGTGATCTCCGTCGCCCTTCACACCGGTTCCATCGAGCAGCTCAATGCCGAATGCATGGTGGATGCCCAGCGTGGCGCGATCCTGTTGCTGCAACTGGTCGGTTTCGTGCAGCGCGCCCTTCTGCCCGACCAGGTCCGCGACATCGAGGGCAGCCTGCACGACCTGGCCCTGCTGTCCTATACCCTCCGCGATCAGGAAGACTTCCCGGCGCTCGACTAGCGCTCTTCCGGCTCTGGACCGGCGCCGGCCGATTCTTGTATAACTCAGAACAGACTCAACTGCCGTTCGAAATCGGGAACTACCGTGTCCAGTCCGAGCAGCCGCTTCATCCGGTTGCAGTCGGTGGGCGAATGTCCCGAATAGTAGTTGTTGAAAAACCCGTAGAGCGTGTCCACCCTGGGAAGGATGTCCCGCTTCAGCCGCTCGGCCCACTTGATGAGCTCCTGGGTGCGGTCGACGACGGATTCCCTGTAGTGGCGGATACGCGGGTCCTCCGTGTCCCCCATCTAGCGGATGTAGGTGAAGTCGGCGGTGATCTCGGGTACGATCGGCATGACTTTGGGATAGTCCTGCATGGTCCACGCCATGCCGTGCGCTCTGAGTAGATCGAATACCTCAGCCTTGACCCAGGATGGGTTCCGGAATTCGAAGGCGAACCGGAAGTCCCTGGCAGACAACAGTCCAAGAAACGTCTCCACGCGGTTGAAGGTTTGCGGATTACACTGAAAAGCAGGTGGGAGCTGAACCAGCAGGCAACCCAGGCGGTCGCCCAGGTGCGCCATGCTGTCCAGGAAGGAATCAAGGAGTTCCTCCGTTTCCACCAGCCCCCGTTCGTGGGTGATCGCGCCCGGCATCTTGGCCGTGAAATGGAAGCCAGCCGGTGTGCGGTCACGCCAGCCGGCAACCACTTCCGGTTTGGGGATGAAATGGAATGTGCTGTCTATTTCGAGGGCGTCGAAAACACGGGCATAGTACCGCAGGAGGTCTTTGCGGTCGGCGTCTCGGGCGTAGAAGGTACCGGACCAGTCCCGGTAGGTCCATCCCATCGTGCCGATATGCAGGGAACCGGGTTTCAGGGGCATTTCCGCTCCATGCGGCCCAGCCGGATCCGTTACAGGGTCAGACTCCGACCCGGTCGGTGTCGAAAGTCTCCAGGTTGCGCGTGATGTCCCGGATGAACCGGGCGGCGTTGAGACCGTCGATGAAGCGGTGGTCGAAGGACAGGCTCAGGAACATCATGGAACGGATGGCCAGGGAGTCATCCGCCTGCACGACAACCTGCTTCTTGACGCTCCCCGTTGCGAGGATGCCCGCCTCGGGCTGGTTGATGATCGGCGTGCCGAAAAGGGTGTCCCACATGCCCGGGTTCGTCAGGGTAAACGTACTGCCCTTCAGATCGTCCGGAGACAACTTGCGGTCATGGGCCCGCTTGGCCAGGTCGTGCGCCGCCTGGGAAATCTCCGAGAAGTCCATCTCGTCCGCGTGGCGGATTACCGGCACCACGACCCCCTTTTCCAGCCCGACCGCCAGCCCCAGGTTAACGTGCTTCCACTGGAGGACGCGGTCATCGTCCATGGTGGCGTTCAGCATGGGGTTGGCGCGTAACGCGTCGACGATGGCGGTGATGAAGAAGGGAGTCAGCGTCAGCTTGATGCCGGTTTTCTGCTGGAACCGTTCCCTGGCTTCTTCGCGGTAACGGACGACGTGCGTCATGTCGACTTCCGAGACGGAGGTCACGTGGGGGGACACCTGCTTGCTGAGGACCATGTGCTTTGCGATGGCCTTGCGCAGGGTGTCCATATTCACGACGCGGGCTTCTTCGGTGCCGGCCGGCCGGGAAACGGATACGAATTCGGTATCCTCGTCCTGCTCCGCCGCCGGTTCGGGAATCCGGGACGCGCGCCGTTCCAGGTAGGTAAGCAGATCGTCCCGGGTTACCCGGCCGCCCTTGCCGGTACCTTCCAGGGATTCCAGCGCAGCCATGTCGATGCGCTCTTCCCGGGCGATGCGCAATACAAGGGGGGAGTAGAACCGTTCGGCACGTCTCCGCCTCAGCGGATCCCCGTCTACGGCCTCCGCGGCGGCCGGCGTCAGTTCATCCGCATCGATCGTCTCCGGCGCATCCACGGAACCGTCCGGCTGCTCCTCGGTGTCGGCCGCGCTCGAATCGGCGTCTTCTTCGTCCCCGGTGTCGATGACGCCGATGATTTCCCCGATGGCCACCGTCGTCCCTTCGTCCACGCGAATCTCGCTCAACACGCCGCCCGCGATGGCGGGTATGTCCGTATCGATCTTGTCGGTGGTGATCTCCACCACGGACTCGTCGCGCTCGATCGGATCGCCCACCTTCTTCAACCAGCGGATGACCGTTCCTTCTTCGACGCTTTCGCCGAGCCTCGGCATGGTGATGTTCACGTTGCGCATCCTCTTGGTGCTTTACGATCGACAGGCAATCAGTAGGCCAGGAGATCCCGTAGGGCCGCGGTTACTTTCTCCGTGTTCGGCAGGAAATAGTGCTCCAGCGGCGGACTGAAGGGTACGGGCGTGTCGATGGCCGCCAGCCTGCGGACGGGCGCGTCGAGATGCTCGAAGGCCTCTTCGGCCACGACGGCGGCGATTTCACCGCCGAAACCGCCGGTCAGCGTGTCCTCATGTACGATCAGTAGCCGGTTGGTCTTCCGAACGGACTCGAGGATAGCCTGCTTGTCATACGGCAGCAGGGACCGCAGGTCGATCACCTCAGTCTCTATCCCCTCGCCGGCCAGAGTCTCGGCGGCGTCCAGGCTGTGAAAGACCATCTTGCCGTAGGTGACGATCGTCGCATCGATGCCCTCCCGCCGGATCGCCGCCTCACCGATGGGTACGGTGTAATCGTCTTCAGGGATCTCTTCCCGGATCCGGGGAAAACGGTACAGGCCCTTGTGTTCAAAATACAGCACCGGGTTGTTGTCCCGGATTGAAGACTTGAGCAGGCCCTTCGCGTCGTAAGTCGTTGCCGGCGCCACGACCTTGAGTCCGGGGACCTTGCAGAACCAGGCCTCGGGATTCTGGGAGTGGAAGGGGCCGGCGTTGCCGATGGCGCCGGAAGGGCACCGCACCACGAGGGGCACGGCGGCGCCCCAGCGGTAGTGCGCCTTGGCCGCGTTGTTGACCAGTTGATTGAACCCGCAGGTAATGAAATCGGCGAACTGCATTTCGGCCACCGGCCGCATGCCCATGATCGCCGCGCCCATGGCCGCGCCGATGATGACCGATTCCGCCACGGGCGCGTCGATCACCCGGTCCTCCCCGAAATCGTCCAGGAATCCCTTCGTGATCTTGAACGCCCCGCCGTAGACGCCGATGTCCTCGCCAAGGCAGAACACGCTCTCATCCCGTTCCATCTCTTCTCGGAGTCCGGCCGATATGGCTTCCAGGTAGGTTACGGGCTGCATGGGCAGGTTCCGGTTGGGGACGTCAGTCCGCGTAGACCCCGTCGAGCGCTTCTTCGGGTTCGGGAAGGGGGCTCTGTTCCGCGTAATCGACCGCGTCATCGACGATGCCCTTGACTTCTTCCTTGATCCCGTCGAGCTC